>JASHZU010000279.1 GCA_030042375.1 Verrucomicrobiia bacterium | reverse complement strand
ATCCTGTTATTCATCGGCATTTCAGCGCGAATGGTTTCGGCTTCGGCGCTCATTTCGTCCGTGCCGGATGCGCCGGATCGCGGCGCCTACATGTCGGTAAATTCATCGGTGCAGCAATTTGCCGGCGGCATGGCTTCGGCGGTGGCAGGTTTGGTGGTGGTGCAGACCAGTTCGGGCCGGCTGGAACATTACAACCTGCTGGGGTTCATTGTGGCGGCGGCCATGCTGGCGACGATGGGGCTGATGTACTCGATCCAAAAGATTGCGAAGGCGCGGCTGGCTAAACCAACATCGCCGCCCATATCGACCGACGCGCAGTTGTTACCCAAAAACAGCGAGGCATTTGCAGCCGATTGAAGGGAACTTTCAGGGAGAAGAGGCAGATGGTTCCCTGTAAATAGATGATCCGTAAATTGTCAAAATGGCGTTATACCATCGCTTTGCCATCCAATCGTACCCAATGTCATTGGGATGAAGCTTGTCCTTGCCCAAACCATTCGAGGGAAAACCGCTATTCAAGTCCACTTCACTGACGAGATGGTTGGGCGCGTATTTTGCCACAACGGCGTCGACGGCCTGATTGTAAGCAGTAACGAAATTAGCATAGGCATCGCTCCTCGTAATCGGCGTAATCCGCGCGATGATGAGATGCGCATGGGGGCGCATCGTGACGATTTTGGAAACGAGCCGGTCCAACCGCTCTTGAGCGCCGGCAAGATTGTCCCGGTCATTGGCGCCAATCAGCAAAAGAATGACATCAGGAAAAAGCGGAGGACGGGCGTCCGGGCCGGAAACGATGCCGTCCAACCAATGACCGCCGTTGGGCTTGCGGGAATCACCATGGTATTTCTGAAAAACCGAATCATCGAGGCCGTCGAGGTTCGTATAGACATTATCAACGGCATAGGACCCGTGGCCTTCATAATGCTGTTGATTGGCCGGTAAAGAATTATCGACGGAACTGCCGACGAAAACAAAATTGCTGATGGTGGACGTGGACGACAACAATTCTCCCAGAGGCCCGCGATATCCACTGTGATGCCCACTGGAGCCGTACGTGATGGAATCACCGAGCGGCATGATTTGCAAAGGCTGGCCATCGCCCGGGGGCGACGCCAGTGAACTGCATGTGAGTCCCGCAATCAGCGCAATCAGCGTGATGGGCAACGTCGCTTTAATCATATTTTTGTAAAACAATGACGGTATCAATGGGGTCTGTGGGTTTAGGAGGCAATTTAATTTCTACGGGATTGCCATCGATCAGGGTCAACGGCGGGCTACCTTTAGACGCCAAAAAACATGCCGTCGCGATAGGTCCACCCAGTCCCGGCACGATTAATTTCCCGTCTTTGGGCCAATCAAAAACATGCAGGTAATATGTCGTTTCTGGGGTGGCTCTGGACGACCCAAACGTAAATCCCACAACACCTTCTTTTTGGGTAATCCGTCCCCATGACGGCTGTGGCAACGGGCTGGCGGTCGTGCCGTAAATCGATTTGCCATTCACCGCCATCCAGGCGCCCACCGCCTGCAAATCCTTGACGGCGCCTTGCGGAACAGCGCCGGTCCCGGTCGGGCCGATGTTCAATAAATAATTCCCGCCTTTGCTGACAATGTCCACAAGGTTGTGGATGACGGTGACAGGCGGCTTCCATTTTTCATCGCCCTTGAAATAAGCCCAATGGCCGTTCAGCGTCATACAGGTTTCCCACGGCTGGACGGAGCTGCTTCCCGGAATCTTTTGTTCCGAAACATTGTAATCACCCAGGCCATGGCCGACGCGGGAATTGACGATACAGTTGGGCTGGAGTTTATGGATGAGGTTCACCAGTTCCTGGCTCTCGGCGGGGGAGATTTCCTCCGGCGTGTCGAACCACACCACCGCAATCGGGCCGTAATGCGTCAGCAGTTCGGTGATTTGCGGTTTGACCTTGCGCTCGAAATATTTGGCGAAAACTTTTTTGTTCTCATTGGGATAATCCCAGGTGTTGCTACGGTAGCCGTTTTTGGTCGGCACATCGGGATCAGCCCAATCGCGGCCGAGTGAATAATAAACGCCGAACATCAATCCTTTCCGGCGGCATGCGTCGGCCAACTCGGCCACCGGGTCGCGATGCCATGGCGTACGTTGGACGACGTTGTAATCGTTGCTTTCGCTGTCAAACATCGCAAACCCGTCGTGATGCTTGCTGGTGAAGATGATGTATTTCATGCCGGCATATTGGGCGAGGTCGGCGATTTCATCGGCGTTGAAATTGGTCGGATCGAAGACGTCCGCGATTTTCGCATATTCGGCCAGCGGGATTTGCAAATGCTGCATCATGTGCTCGCTGCCGCCATTGGTGCCTTTATAAAAACAACCGTCCTGCGAATACAACCCCCAATGAATGAACATCCCGAACCGCGCATCGGTCCACCAGGCCAGCCGTTGCGCGGTCACGGCGTCCGGCGCAGCGCTGATAGGTGTGTCCTGCGGCGGCGCGGGGAGAGCAATGTTTTGCGCCCGGAGGTTAAGTGCGGCCAATAAAGCGAGGACCAGGACAAATCTAAAATGCATGAGTGAAGTTGTGAATTTATAAGTTGCGCGGGAACAAAGTCAATCCGCACCGGCCAAAAATCCGGGCCATGCATGTTCTATCCCACGTTCTAGAACCCTTTGTCCCCAGAATGGGAGATACCGAACAGTTTAAAAACATATTATATTCTGTTGGTTCCTAAAAAACGACAAACGACAGCAGTGTCCCCATGAATAAAGGCATGCCTCAACCAGCCGTCGGCGGCATAAACTGCGCCGTAAACAGCCCAACAACTTCCAAGAAACTTTAAAATTAAATAAAACCAAACAGCAATTATGAAAAAACAATTCGCTAAAACCGTCTTAACGCGACTGCCTGCCACTCTTTTCGTGCCCATGGTGCTGGCCTGGCTGGCTGCCCAATCGGCATATGCGGCAACTACCTGTTATTTGGTCACCGATGCCTCCGGCTTCTCCGGTCCACCTTACAGCGGCACTGCCCAAAACAATGTTTGCTGGAGCACCACGTCAGAAACATCGGCAGGGGGGGCTTTCGGCGCCAATGGCGACATACTAACTGTGGGCAGCAGTGCAACGGACACGACCTGGGATGGCTGCAATGTCACCATTAACGAAACCTCTTCTGATGCCGAGGTTGAACCTGGGAGCATTCTTATTTACAGCCCCAATAGCAGCGCCAATATAAATGTCACCTTCACTGGCAGCGGCAAGAATTCGCACAGCGATGCCAACCCCTTTACCTGCACGGTGAATGCGGGCGCCACATTGACCTGGGCCAGTACCCAGAACAACAATGGCTGGAATTGGAACAGCGAGGCAACCACCCTGGCCGGCGGCGGCACGATTGTGTTCTCAGACGCTTTCATGGCCAATGATAACGCTGCGGTGACAATGAACATGCCCGGGGGCACAGTGCAGTTGAGCCAAAGCGTCACCAGCAACTACGGCGACTCTTCCAGCGCCTCCTTCTCGTTGACCGCCGGCGCCCTGCAAATCATGACCGTGTCGGCGGCGAACGATGCCTTTGCAGATTTCATCGTCTCTGGCAGCAAATTTATATGGAACGGTGGAACGATTGACAACCTGGCTGGTGGGAACGTCACGCTCAACCTTGGCGCCGCCGGTGTCTATGTCATCAGCAACAGCTTTACCTTTATTGGCAGCAGCAGTCTCTCCATTGGCAACAATAGCGTAACTCTGGCGACAAACAACCCGGTCATCACCGTTAATGCCAATACCCTGACGATCGGCGGCGTAATTGGCGGTGCAGGTAATGGCCTTATCGCCGCCGGCGCCGGCATTCTCCAGTTGGCAAATTCTGAAACCTACACCGGCAATACGACCATCAACAGCGGATCGACATTACAACTCACCGGGCAGGGTTCTCTTGCCAGCCCCAATATCATCCTGGGCGCCGGCGGGTTATTTGATGTTTCGCAGCTTTCCTCTTACACTCTGGCCTCCGGCCAGGTCATCAGCAACAGCGCTTCCGCAGGATTGATTGGCGGCAATCTGAACACCGGCTCAGGGGCACTCTCCCTGAATTATACGGCGGGAAAAGCCTCCCTGATTAGCACCAACGGCGCGCTGACACTGTCTTCTTTGACAAGCATCACCATCAATAATACCGGCGCGGCTCTGACGGCGGGCACTTATACTATCATCGCCAACGCCACAAGCGGCAGTGGCGGGACAGTTGGCGGTGTGGCCCCATTCACTGCGACGATAACCGGGGGCGGCCTTGCGGCGGGACAGTATGCTTCCTTCCAAATCAATAACGGCGCGCTTGACCTGGTGGTGGGTTCGTCGCCGCCGCTGGGAGTCATTACGGCCATGGCGACTCCCCCAAGCATCACACGGTACCAGAACACCGTGCTCAGCGTCACCGTCACCAATGGACAGGCGCCCTACAACATTACGGTTAATGCCTCCTCCGTGGGTGGCTCAGGCAGTATCACTTTGATTAAAAATTCCTCCCTGGCTGCCGGTATAAATACCTACACCAATTCCCTGACCCCGGCCAATACGACGGCGGCAGGCAGTTATTTGTTGCCAGTGAGTGTCGTGGACAACACCAATGGCATGGTCAATGCCAGCATCCAATTGACGATTGTGGGAGCCTCGCTGATTTGGAACGGTGATGCCGGCGGCAGTAGCTCCTGGTCTGATGGCCAGGTAGAATGGCAAGGCGGCCTGGATTATGAAGATGGAGATTTTGTCCGCTTCGACAACAGCGCCACTGGCCTGGATGCGACCAATGTCAATGTCTCGACTGTTTCGCCGGGAAGCATCATTGTCAGCAATACGACCGGGCTGGCCACCGCGCAATATAAGTTCACCAGCGGAGGTTCGATTAACGGCAACACCGGCTTGATCAAGGAAGGTTCGGGCACATTGATCATGGATATCAACAACAACTATACCGGCCAGAACAGCATCAGCAACGGCACGGTCCAAGTGGGCAATGCCGACAGCACCGGCACATTGGGCAGCGGCCCCGTAGTAAACAACGGCGCGCTGGTCTTTGATAACCCGGGCAACAGCCAAGTCTTTGCCAACAATATTTCCGGCAGCGGTTCCCTGACCGAAGAAGGCGCTGATACTCTCACGGTCAGCGGTTCCAATACCTTTACTGGAAATGTTACGATTAATAATAACAGCACCCTGGAACTGGGCAGTTACGACGCCCTGGGCACGAATAACACGACCACCATCGCCAGCGGTTCGTCGCTCGACCTGCACGGCTATGCCGCGACCAACTGGAATAAGATTGTCGTCAGTGGCAGTGGTGACAACAACACCGGCTTGGGCGCGATTGATAACGATTCCTCCACGACTGTCTTTCCGGCCTTGACCAATATCACCCTAACGGGCAACACCACCTTCGGCGCGGCGCTGGGCCGCTGGGATTTGCGCTCGCCCAACGGTGATGCGGCCAGCACGACCAATGCGGTATTAAGCACCGGCGGCAATGCTTATAATTTGACGAAGGTCGGCTCTCAATTCATCGGTATCGTCAGCACGACGGTGGATCCGGCCCTGGCCAATATTGACGTCCAAAACGGCACGCTGGATTTCGAAGGCAATTGCACCTGCCTGGGCAATCCGGCTGACACCCTGATCATCGAGGGCAATTCGTTTAGCACGATCGGGACATTTGAAATTTATGACGCCACGAATCAATTGAACAAACTCATTGTTATCAACGATGGCGGCATCCTTGATAATGGCGCTGGCAACAACACGATCGTTGGCAGCATTACCCTGAGCAACAGCGATAATACAGCTGATTGCTATGTGGATCCTGCCGGTGGCTCGCTGAACCTGGCCGGAACGCTAATCGGAGTTCCCAATAGCACCAGCGGCACTCTTCCGGTCCTTTACGAGGAAACCGGCACCAACCTGGTGATTCTGAGTGGTAACAACAGCGCCTTTAGCGGCGGCGTCGAAGTCCATACCGGCAAGATGACTGTGAGCAATATCCTAGATGCTGCCGGTGGCGTCACGGTGGACGGGGCCGGCACGTTGAATGTAGCTGGTTTTGTCGGCACGAATGTATCCAACTCCGGTTTAGTGAGCGGCTCGGGTGTCATCAGCAACCTGCTTGATAACAGCGGCATAGTTGAGCCGGGCACTGCCAGCCAGCCCACCACCCTGACGGTTAGCACGTTTACACTCGAATCAAGCGGCACTTTGACGTTTAATTTGACTAACAATCCCACGATCGGCAGCGGGTTGAACGATTTGATTGCGGTCAAAGGCAATGTCAATATCAACGGCGGCACAATCAATATCAATCCCACTGGAATTCTACAGGATAACGTGCCTTACACTCTCGTTACCTTCGGCGGTACCATCGCCGCCGGCAATGTTTCCGAAATTAATGTTCCTTCTGTGAATGGTTATAACTTCACGCTGAGTACTACCGCCAACAGCATTACTCTTACCGCCACGGGTGGTCCGCCGGTCTGGAACGGCGACAGCACCACTGACAACTTCTGGAGCGATCCCGCCAACTGGAATGGGGTCACTGTTTCCGCGAATGACAACCTGTATTTCGCTGGCAATAACCGCCTCGTTAATACCAACGACACGCCTGCCGGGACATTATACAACGAAATCACCTTCCTGCCCGGCGCAGGTTCATTTGACCTGAATGGCAATTACATCAGCATTGTCAGCAATGTCCTGAACCAGTCATCGGTTGTCCAAACCGACAACGTGCCGATGGTCCTGACTGGAAATTCCATCCTCAATTCCGGCAATGCGGGAATGGTGGTGAGCGGCGGTATCACCAACATTTCCACAACGTTGTACACGCTCCACCTCGATGGCACCAATGGTGTGCTCTCCGGATCCTTGCAATCCATTGGCAACGGCCTCCAGG
>JASHZU010000005.1 GCA_030042375.1 Verrucomicrobiia bacterium | reverse complement strand
AAGTAAGCGCCCCAAACGTCATTTATTTTAACGGCCAGTTTCTGATTGGTTCCATCTTGTATCAGACTTCAGAACTGGTGGATTATTACCTTTTCGTCTCTCCGGACGGCAAAAACTGGTCCACCAATGTGCTCCTTGGCTATGGCACCAGCACGATAGAAAACCATTATAATTTCTTTATGACCGGAAACGGCCGTGTTTTCGGCGGAGGGGTGGGATTGGGCTATGGTTTGTTTCTAACCTCTTCTACTAATGGCTTAAACTGGTCCTCGGAAAATACCTTTGCCGCCACGGGAAGCGCCGGCACTTACGGCAATGGCGTATACCTCATCGTGGCGACGTCACAGTCCTGGTACACTTCCATTGACAGTACAAACTGGACGAACCAGATCAATATCCCCGGTCCCGTCGGCCCCACCAGCACCTTTTACAGCATTGCCTATAGCAACGGCATGTACGTTGTCGCTTCCTCCAGTTCTTTCGTGGATTCCACCAACGATTCTACTTATGTTGTTGAGAGCAACACCCCCTCGCTCTCTTCCGTTGCGGCCTTCAACAACGGTTTCTTCGGTGTTGGCTCAGATGGACAAATCTATCAATCCACCAATGGCTACGCGTGGTACCAGCGTAATTCCGGCACTTCCAGCAATCTCCATGGCGTCACGGCCGGGAACGGTCTGCTCGTCGCCGTTGGCGATGACGGTACTATCCAAACCTCTTCCTCGGGTTTGATTTGGGAAAGCCGGGATTCCTACACGTCGCTGGCGCTGTATGGTGTGGTTTATTCCAATGGCCAGTATGTTGCGGTCGGCGAGGAAGGCACCATCGTGACCTCGCCGGATGGCGAGAACTGGACACCTCAGTACTCTGGCGTGCTGGATAAGCTGCAATCCGTCACTTTTGGCTCAGCAGGATTTTTAGCCGTTGGCACCAATTCAACGATCGTCACGTCTCCCGATGGCATTAATTGGACTGAGCAGGATCCGGGCGTCTCTTCCGTTTCTTTTGAAAGCGTTACTTTCGGCAATGGTTATTATTTGGTCGCTGGTGGCGACTCTGTTGTCCTGACTTCGCCAGATGGCGTTAATTGGACTTCTCGCAACATCGGTGCAACGGAAGAACCAACCCTTTACGGCTCAGGCTTCCTGAATGGCCGTTTTGATGTCGTCGGCTCGGGCGGGACCATCCTGGAATCTGACCCGGTGCCGCCTCTCTTCGACATTCAAATTAATGACCCGCCGCAACAGGATGTCCTTACTGTTTTTGCCACGCCGGGAAGCACGTTCCGAATCCAGTGCTGTACTAACCTGGCGGCGCCGGTTTGGTCCACGGTCGCGACATTTAACAATGCTTCTGCCATCACCTATTGGACCAATAACACCGGACTTAGTCCTTGTTTCTTCCGCGCGGTTTCGCCATAGACAGAACGGAAAAATTTACTTAATCCATTTGACCTCTGTCGGCGGGCGAAATTCTCTCATGCGCCGCAAAATTTTCTCCGCCCCTTCCTCCAAAATGACCAGTTCGCGATGTTTTGGCCGGATAAATCCTTCGCTCGTGGTGTGGTCGAGAAAGCGCACCAGGTCCGTGTAGTATCCGGCGACATTTAGCAGGCCAAACGGCTTTTGATGCCAGCCGAGCTGGCCCCAAGCCAGAATTTCAAAAAATTCCTCAAACGTCCCGTACCCGCCCGGCAGCGCGATGAATCCATCGGACAATTCCTCGATTAACGCCTTCCGCTCATGCATCGTCTTGACCACGCGCAGGTCCGGCAGTTTTTCGTGGACAACTTCCTTAATGACCAATTTCTCCGGGATTACGCCGATGACATGGCCGCCGTTTTCCAGCGCCGCGTCGGCCACGATGCCCATCAATCCTACGCACCCGCCGCCGTAGACCAGTTCGATTTTCTCTCGCGCCAGCAGTGCGCCCAGCTCCCTGGCTACCGCCTCGTATTCCGGGCGCGTGCCCCGGTTGGAGCCGCAATAAACCGCGATTCGTTTCATCTCAGGACAACTCCTTGTGCCGGAAACAGGTGACTAAATGATCGTTTACCATGCCCACCGCCTGCATGTGAGCATAACAAATCGTCGAACCCACAAAATTAAACCCGCGCTGCTTCAAATCTTTGCTCAGCGCTTCGGAAATTTTCGTGCTCGCCGGGACATCGCTCCTGCTTTTGTGACGGTTGATGACGGGCTTGCCGTCCACAAAACGCCATTGATACTTATCAAAACTGCCAAACTCCTCGCGCACTTTCAGGAACGCCCTGGCATTTTGAACTGCCGAGCGGATCTTCAATTTGTTGCGAATGATTCCTTCGTCCTTCAATAGCTTCGCCACTTTCGCTTCGGTGTAGCGCGCGACTTTCTCCGCGTCAAAATAATCAAACGCTTTCCGGTATTTGTCGCGGCGGTTCAGGATGGTGGCCCAGCTCAAGCCCGCTTGCGCGCCTTCCAGGATGAGAAATTCAAAGAGCCGCTGGTCGTCATGCACCGGCACGCCCCATTCCTCATCGTGATAACGGATATAAAGCTCCGTCCCTTTCGCCCAAAAACAGCGTGTTTTCTCAGTTTTCATTCGGCTCCTCGTACTGCGGCGATAAACGCCTTCACTTTTGCATGGTCTTTTTTTCCCGGCGCGCTTTCCACGCCGCTGGAAACATCCACGCCAAATGGATGAACCTTGCGGACGGCCTCGGCAACATTTTGTGGGGTCAAACCGCCAGCCAGGAAAATCGGTTTCCCGAATTTCTGCGCTTCCACGGCCAAATCCCAATTGAACTTCTCCCCCGTTCCGCCCAGCATTGTAGAAGAATAAGCATCCAGCAAATAAGCGTCCGTGTGGTATTTCGGGAGTTCTTCCAGCGTCTCCGGCCCGTGCATGCGAAACGCTTTCATGCTCATCAGGCCAAATTGCGTGCAAAATTCCGGTGGCTCGTCGCCGTGAAATTGCAGTATCGTTAATCCACATTCGCCGATGGCCCGCAGGATGAAATCCTCTTCGGCATTTACAAAAAGGCCCACGCGCATGATAAAGGCCGGCACTTGCCTGGCAATTTCCGCGGCCTGCTGGTGCGTCACATAACGCGGGCTTTTCTCGTAAAAGATAAACCCCAAGGCGTCGGCACCCGCTTCAACGGCGGCTTGCGCGTCGGCGGAGTTCGTTATTCCACAGATTTTTACCCGTGTGCTCATTCGCAGAATCGGTTTCCGGCCGTCCTTTTTGGTTTGAGACGAGCCGGAAGCCTGCCTACTTTATCTGAAGTGCCGCGGACAATCTATCTCGATTACAACGCCACCACGCCGCTCGACCCGGCGGTGCGCGACGCCATGCTGCCGTTTTTGGATTCCATCTGGGGAAATCCTTCGAGTGTCCATCACGTTGGGCAAAAGGCCCGGGCGCTGCTCGACGATGCCCGCGACCGCGCGGCAAAATTTCTGGGCGCCAAGCGCAGCGAAATCATCTTCACCAGCGGAGGAACTGAATCAATCAATCTCGCCATCCTGGGAACCGCCCGTCTGTTCAAGCCCAAAGGCAAACATCTCATTTCCTCTGCTGTCGAGCATCACGCCGTCCTGCAT
>JASHZU010000038.1 GCA_030042375.1 Verrucomicrobiia bacterium | reverse complement strand
AAAAGCGACTGGTAGCCAACGGCCGTGTTTTCGGATCCGTTCGTGTTAGAGAAAAGCGCACTTACACCGTAGGCCGTGTTGTCCGAGCCGGTGGTGTTGTCGATCAGCGCGTCCTCGCCATAGGCCGCGTTACGGGAGCCGCTGGTGTTGTCGTTGAGTGCATGAAGACCAATGCCCGTGTTATCGGAGCCGCTGTTCGTCGCATTGCCCGAAGACCCAATAAAGAAATTACCGGCGCCACCGTTGGTATTGCCGGGGCTGGTCACTTGAGAGGACGATATGGTGCCATCCACGCTTTCGGCGGTAATGGCATAAGGGGCGGGCGTGACTTGTTGTCGTGGCGCAAGGGTGGTGAAGGAAGTGGCGTTGTTGGTCTCCACGCCGATTTCCAGCCAGTTGCTCGTGCCGGTGAACGCGCCGGCGCCAAAGTCCACCAGGGTGGTAAACAGGCCGTTGGTGACGGTGACGGCGCTGTTGGTGACCGGGCCGGCGATGGCCGTGCCGCCGGTGTTTGTGGTGAACAGTGTAAACGTCAGGTTGTAAACCCCGCTGGCCGGGCTGCCGTTGTTTTGCAACTGGCCCTGGTAGGTAAAAGCCGTGCCCTGGGCATGGGCGGTTGGGGATAAGACGATGTGGATGATAAGTGTGGCCAGCGCGGCCAGCAGAATCCGGGCGTGGTTTTTCATAAACTTCTCCTAAAGGGTTTGGGTTTCCTGGTTGACGCCCCCCTCGCTGAAACGGCGCCAGAAAGAAGAGGCAACCGAACCACCACTTATACTTAAAATTAGCGTTTTGTCGAGCTTAAAACGCCCCAGCAGACAAGTGTAACCCCATTGTCACAATGATAAATCCGTTTAGGCAAGTTGATGCAAGGACGCCGGCCATTTGCGATTTCTAATATTTTAAAAATGATATGTTTTAGACTTGCTAATCATGTCCGCGGCCATTAGCGTGGCCTTTAAGCAATGGTGATGCATCCCATTTGCCACCCTTGCCGGCTTAACTTAACCAGACAAAACTATGCACGCATTACTCTTGCCGATTCTGGCGTTTGCAGATCCGGGTGTCGCTACCAGCGGGGCCGTGGTGCTGGTCATCCTTTCGGTCGCGGCTGTAGTTCGCAGCAAGATGCCGTAGGCAGTGCTTGGGCCGACAGTTCCCGGCGGGGAACCGTAGTGAGAGGCGCGAACGCCATTTCAGGCGCTCACGTTGTTAGTCCAAACACGCCAAAGGCGCGCCAAAAAATTTCAGTTGGAAACACCGATGGCAATGATTGGCCATCCGTGCCCTCTGAAAACAAAACACAAACTATGAATGCGCCATCATTATTGCAGCCAATGCTGGCCGCCTTTCAGGACCCATGGGTCGCCCAATGCGCGGCGATATTCCTGGTTATCCTGTCGGCGGCGGCTGTAATACGCAGCAAAATGTCATAGGCACGGTTCGTAAACGATTTTGGAACGGAAAATCGTCCAGAACAGGCGAACGCCAATTTTGGCGTTAACGCCACCCCTAAAAACACGCCAGCCCCAATCAAAAATTGACCCCCGGAAGTTTTACTGCTAATAAATCCGCCACAATGGCCGTTTATCGGTAAAACATCCGTGCGTCAATGGACCTCAGTAAACTCAAAACGCTGCTGCGCGACTGCGACCCCGCATTTTGGCCGTTGCTGGCCTTGCTGACCCGGCAGGCGGGCGATTTTGAAGAGCTTTTCCTGTTGTCGTCCCTTCGCAAAAAAGCGCATGATCGAAAATTAGAGCACAAGAGCGCCAAAAAAATCCGTGTGGCCATCCTGGGCGGGTACAGCCTCTATCCGTTGCACGAACTGATTGAGCACGTTTGCGAGGTGGAGGATTTCCCGGTGGAATTGTGGAAAGGCGATTACGACAATTACATCGCCGAAATCATGGATGAGGACGGCGCATTGTATTCTTTCGCGCCGCAAGTGGTCTTCCTGCTGCCGGCGGAACGCCGCTGTACTTATACGGGCAAACTGACGGATGCGCGCGAGATGCAGGAAGCCGAGGCACGGCGCACAGTGGAAGAGCTTTTGGAGCTGGCGGCCAAAGTGAACAAAAAAACCGGCGCGGAAATCATCGTGACGAATTTCATGCCGCCGGCGCGGCACGATCCTGGCGCGTACCGCACGCGCACGCTCGGCTCAGACTGGAGCTTCCGCAAATTCGTGAACCTGGAGCTGGGGCTCCAGGCGCCGTCTCACCTGACGATTTGTGATTGGGAATACCTGGCCTATCGCATTGGCGGGCTGGCCTCGCGCGATGAACGTGGATGGTTTGAGAGCAAGCAGCCGTGTTCCCCGGCACTCATGGTGGAGGTGGCGCGCGAAGTGGCGCACCTGATTGCTTCGCTAAAGCGCGCGCCGAAAAAAGTTTTGGCATTGGATTTGGACAACACCCTGTGGGGCGGCGTGATTGGAGATGATGGTTTAGAGGGCATTGAATTGGGTGATACTTCGCCGCGCGGTGAAGCTTTCAAGGCATTTCAAAAATACGTCGTGTCGCTCAAAGAACGCGGTGTGCTGCTGACGGTGTGCAGCAAAAACGATTACGCCAAAGCCGCCGAGCCCTTTGAGAAACATCCGGAGATGGTGCTGCGGCTGGAGGACATTGTCTCTTTCAAGGCCAATTGGGAGCCGAAGGCGGACAATCTTCGCGCCATGGCCGCCGAATTGAATTTGGGCCTGGACAGTTTCGTTTTCGTGGACGACAACCCGGCGGAAATCGAAATCGTCCGGCAATTCGCGCCGGAAGTGACGACGATTTTGCTGGGGCCGGACCCGGCGGATTATGTGGCGCAGTTGCAGGACAGCCGCCTCTTCGAGCCGCGCAC
>JASHZU010000278.1 GCA_030042375.1 Verrucomicrobiia bacterium | reverse complement strand
TACGAATCCACCTATAAAGGATTGGAATTTTTCTATCCGCGAATGGTTTCGGGAGGGGTGATCGTTTCACACGATTACTCAAATCTAACGGTCCCGGGGGTAAAAAAAGCATTTGGCGATTTTTTCAAGGATAGGAAAGAGGCGGTGATTCCTCTCTGGGGTTCACAGTGCATGGTTGTGAAAATTTAGGATTGGCTTTTATAACTATTCTTTTTCTTTCACCAAAGATTGCGCGGGTAATTGATTGAAACAGAATATTCATCACGGCATCATTACGAAAAGGACATTCATCCAATGCAAGCGGACGGCATCATCGAGGGACAATTGAATCCAGAGGAGCGGGCTTTCATTACCAATGCCATTCTCAATGCTCCGGTCAAACCACGCGTGGCGCTGGAGGTGGGCACATGGCTTGGCGGAGGAAGCACTTTGCACATCCTGCGCGCGCTGGAACGGAATGGAACGGGCCATTTGTACGGCATTGAAGCCGATTCCTCAATTTATGAGCGGATGGTTGCCAACATTCGCAAGGCCGCGCCGGAAGCGGCCGGGCGCTTCACCCCTATTTTTGGATTTTCCGAAGACGCTCTTCCCAAATGGGTGGCAGACCAGGGAAAAAATTTGATTGTCGATTTTGCTTTTTTGGACGGTGGCAACAATCCCATGGAACAGATTATGGAATTCCGGCTGCTTGACTCGTACATGCCGCCCGGCGCGCAAGTACTCGCGCACGATGCGAATAAACGCAAGGGCAAGTATTTGGTCCCTTATCTGCAGCTGCTCGACAACTGGGAAACCCAATTGCAGAACCTGAGCGACTACGGGTTGTTTTATGCCCGCAAGCGCCGGGAATTTCCCAGTGAACCCAGTTTGAAGGCCGCCAAAAGAAAACTGCGCCAAATGCGGATGGAGCCAAAAGAAATCGCCGCGACGATTCTGCCAAGGTGGTTTTGCGGAATCTTTTTGAGAATGCTGCCCAAACGGCTGTCCAGTTTGTTGGCCGAGCAACGCTGAAAATGGCTGGAAGTGATGCTTTCACGCAAAGGTGAGGCAAAGTTCCCGGCGCACGCTATCAAAAACCCTTGACACATTTCACAAGCCGGTAGAGATTCGATTAAAGGATCCAAAGGATAACCTATGAAAAAGCAAAAGATTGCATGTGTTGTTGTCTTGCTTTCCTGTTTAATGGTATCACTGGTGGAAGCGCAGTATCCATACTCGCCGCCTCCACCCTATGCTCCTCCGCCGCCCGGATATTATTATTCGGCACCGCCTCCGCCGCCCCCTCCTCCTCCGCCGCCGTATGTTGCCAGCGACTCGGGGCCTTATTTTCGCCTCGGGGCCGGCCCGTCATTTTATTTTAACGGGACGCTTCGGCAGTTCGGCTCAGTGGGGAACGCATCGGTGAGCTACAGCCCGGGATTCGCATTTGATTTTGGGATAGGCTACGCCATCAACAAATATGTGAGTCTCGGCTTTGATAGCGGCTATTTGGAGACGTGGATCAACAGTGTCAATTCGCCGGGCTTCTCCACCGGCAACGCCAACATCAGCAATATTCCGTTCATGGCCAACGTCACGTTTTCCCTGCCCATTCCGCACACCTTTGTCATCCCTTATATCAGCGGCGCGGTCGGCGGTTCATCCTCGCAATTCTGGGCGAATGGTTCTGGTTTCGGAGAGAATACGGATGGCTTTGTTTCCGGAAGCGCCTGGGACACGGTCTTTGCCTATTCAGCGTCCGCGGGCGTGCGGTTTAAAGTAAACGAGCATTTTTCGGCGGGCGTCGGTTATAATTATTTTTCCACCGCAAACACGTCTTATACCTATTACGGCGCGTTTGGAAGTTCCATCAACGTTGACTTTAAAGGCGTGCAGGCCAATTCGGTGATGTTCACGCTCCAGTGGAATTTCTAAAGGCGAACGCGCCGGGGCCGCTCCTTGTCTGTTAGAAAATGGATGCTGCGCGATCATTGCCGCGGTTAGCGCCCCAGGGCCGGCTGGGACTTTTCCTGGTGGCGGTTTGCTGGCCGCTGAATTGGATGCTGCCCGGGCAGCGGACGGCTTACTTGTTCTTCCCGCTGTGGCTGGGATACATCCTTGTCGTAGACGCGCTGGTCTGCTGGCGCGCCGGTGCGTCGCTTTGGACGCGTTCGCGCCGGGGATTTCTTCTGCTCTTCGTCCTGTCCGCGCCGTCGTGGTGGCTGTTTGAACTCATCAACAACCGCACCGGCAATTGGGAATATCTCGGCGCCGATAATTTTACACCACTTGAATACAACCTGCTTTGTACCCTCTGTTTTTCCACAGTCATGCCGGCGGTGTTTGAAACGGCGGAACTGGTGCGGACGTTTCGTTGGGTCAAATCACTGCGCCCGGGCGGGACAGTGGCCGATACGCCGCGGATGAACCTGCTCATGCTGGCCGCGGGCCTGGCCATGCTCGCTTCAACCTTGCTCTGGCCGAAATTTTGTTACCCGTTCGTTTGGATTTCGCTGGTGTTGATCCTCGAGCCGTTGAACCGCTGGCTGCACCGGCCGCATCTTTTGGAATGGCTTAAGCGCGGCGACTGGCGTCCGGTGATTTCCCTCTCGCTCGGCGCGCTGATTTGCGGGTTCTTCTGGGAAATGTGGAACGAATGGTCCTGGCCGCAATGGATTTATCACACGCCCGGCGCGGAAATTATGCACATCTTCAAAATGCCATTGCCAGGCTATGGCGGATATATTCCCTTCGCGCTGGAATTGTTCGCGTTGAAAAATTTCCTCTGGCCGTACGGACCGAAGCTGGAGATTTAGGACCTAAACCTCAATCAGCATCTGCGCCGGATTTTCGATCGCTTCCTTGAGACGCCGCAAAAACATCACGGCTTCGCGCCCGTCCACAATGCGATGATCATACGTCAGCGCGGTATACATCATGGGCCGGATCACGACCTGCCCATTCAGGGCAATGGGCCGTTCCTGGATGGAGTGCATTCCCAGGATGCCCGTCTGCGGCGGATTGATGATCGGCGTCGAAAACAATGACCCAAACACGCCGCCGTTGGTGATGGTGAACGTGCCGCCTTCCAGTTC
>JASHZU010000277.1 GCA_030042375.1 Verrucomicrobiia bacterium | reverse complement strand
CGCTGGTTTGAAAAGACGGCGGATGAAAGCCCGGCGGAACGCGCCGCGATGGAGCAACTCGCCACCCTGCCGCCCGAACAGCGCGAAGTCATCGTGCTAAAAATTTGGAACCGTTGCACGTTCGAGGAAATTGGCGAACTGCTGGACATTTCACCCAACACCGCCGCGGGCCGCTACCGTTACGGCCTGCAAAAGATAAAATCGCACCTGGAAGGAGCACATTATGAAAGAGACGAATCCATTGGAGGCGCAATTGCGCTCATGGCAACCCCGCCGCCCCTCAGCCCGGCTTAAGCGCCGGCTGTTTGGTTTTTCCTTCGGGCGCGGCGCCGGCTGGATTGTCGGCTCGCTCGCCCCCGCGGCGGCGTGCATGCTCTTGACCTTCAGCTTTTTGGGCTCGCATAACGGCGTTTCCACCGGCGCGTCCAATGAATTAGCCTGCAGTTCCTGGAGCAATGCCGCGCAGGTCGTGGATGGCTTTGCGGATAAACAGAACCGTTGGTCTTGCGTTACTTTTGATTCGACAAACCGCAGTGGTTTAGGGTCTACTATTGATTCCTTCCGCCACTGACGCCCGGGCGCCTCTGACGGAATTTTTTTGCAATGAATAAAGACAAGTCCAAGCCGCAAAACGGCTCTAAACCACAAACTGATAAACCAGGCGCCAAACCGGCCAAAACCGCCACTCCCGGCCAGCCGCCGGCAGCTCCTGCCACCCCGGTCAAAGTGCCGCCGCTGTTCCGAAAATTTGACTGGATCGCGCTCGCCTTGGCCTTTATCGGAGTCTGGGCCGTTTACTTGTACACCCTGGCGCCGGAGCTGACACTGGAAGATTCCGGCGAACTCTGCACGGGCTCGTATTACGCGGGCATTCCGCACCCGCCGGGCTATCCGTTTTGGGCGATTTATTCGTGGTTTTGGACATTCATTTTGCCTTTTGGAAACGTCGCCTGGCGCGTGGAGGTGGGGGAATCGTTCGCGGCAGCCATGGGTTGCGGCCTGCTCGCACTCATGGTTTCCCGCGGCAGCAGCATGTTGATTGAAGGCATCGAAGAACTGAAAGCCATTAAGCGCGAATGGGAAATCGCCATCTGCCTGGTGTCTGGTACCGTTGCGGGATTGTTACTGGGATTGGGGGCCTTCATGTGGAGCGAGTCAGACGTCATCAACCGCATTTCTCTCTTCGGCGTCCCCTGGCTGATAATGGTTGTATTGCTTCTGTTCCGCTGGACCTATGCGCCCCAGCAGCGCCGCTATCTTTATCTCTCCATGCTGTGCTATGGCTGGCTGGCCACCATTCACCAGACCCTCCTTTTGAGCGCCCCGGGTATCGAAATCCTGATCGCCCTGGCCCTGCCCAAATTGGGCCGGGATTTGTTTACCACCAACAGCATTATCTTTGTGGTCATTCTTCTATTGATGGGTGCGGGGACCATTCCTGCCATCAACGACATGACCTTCATTGAGAAAGCAATTTTCTATTTTGTGGGCATCCTTTCCCTGGCGGGCGCCATCTACCTGATTATCCAAACAGGCAAGGTCGGCACTGAATGGCTCACCATTCTTTTGATGGGCGGCATGTGGACCCTCGGCGTATTGGTTTATCTGTATGAACCTGTCTCCTGCATGACCTGCCCGCCCATGCAATGGGGCTATCCGCGCACCGTCGAAGGTTTTTTCCATGCGCTGAGCCGCGGCCAATACGGTAGCGATGTCGGCACGAACATCTTCCAAAATCCCCTGCAATTCATATTCCAGCTCTTTTACATCGCCGACGGATTGTCTGAATCCTTTACCTGGGCCTATTTGTTCGTCGGCTTGATTCCATTCGTGTTCATCCTGAAAATGCATAAACGGGAACGCAATTGGATTATCGGCCTGGCCGCCATTTACCTTTTCATTTCGGTGGCGCTTGTCGTCATGCTCAACGTCAGCGCAGACCGTTCCACCGCCGAACTCAATAAAGTCTTTTTTACGGCATCCCATGCCATCTTTGCCATGTTGATTGGCTATGGCGTGACCATCCTCGCGGCTTATGTGGCCACGCACTACGAAAAAATCCGCGGCTGGTGTTTTATTGGTGGCGGCGTTTTCTTAATCCTGGCGGTGTACTGCCTGGTCAACGCCATTGGAAAACTTTATTTCGGCCTGGCGGGGCAATTGAGAGTTTCATGGCTGCCCGCAAAGGGCTGGGACGTCTGGGGATTTTTGGCCTTTGGCCCTGATGGCCAATTTAGCATTTCCCAAATCCCGCATTTGATCATCCGGGCGTTCGATAAGGATCAATATGGCCTGCCCGTGTTTTCCAACCTGATTCTCATCGCCCTGCCTGTCATCTTCCTTGTAGCGCTGCTCGTTTACCGTAAACGCGGCCCGGTCTTCATCCTGCTGGCGCTCTTTTGCGTGACCCCGCTCTGTTCGGGTTTGGCCCATTGGTACAAATGCGAGCAACGCAACCACTGGTTCGGTTACTGGTTCGGCCATGATATGTTCACGCCGCCCTTCATGGACAATGGAAAATTGAGTTACGACAACACCCGCCGCGCGGAATTGTTGAAAGATCCCGAACAGGCCAAGTGGATTTATCCTGAAATGGCCCGCAATACCATTCTCTTCGGCGGCACGGACCCAGGCCGTTTTTGCCCCACCTATATCATCTTCTGCGAAAGTTTCATCCCGCATTATTGCCAGCCCAAACAGGACCAGAAATTTGACCGGCGCGACGTCTATATCATCACCCAAAACGCCCTGGCCGACGGCACTTATCTGGATTACCTCCGCTCCCAGTATTTCCGCAGCGCGCAAAAAGACCCGCCGTTCTTCAGCGAATTGTCCAAATATCTTTTCAGCATTGGCGTCCATTCATGGCGAATCGCCATGGGCAGCAATTTTGACAAGCACAGGAACGCGACCGACACGGAACTCCAGGCGCTGGGTTTGTCGCCCAACGATATCGAGCAGGAGAGTGAACGGGAAAGCAACCACGACATGGACGTCGCCGACAGCGGTCTCTATTGGCTGGTTAATCAAACGCTCTATAAACTGCTGGACGTTCCGGCCATGGCCTGGGGCAGGCACGTGGAAGCCTACCGCCGCGCCGAAGGCGTTTATCCCAAAAATGAGATTTACATCCCGTCCCCGGAGGATTCGCAAACCTGTTTCAATGAATATTACGCGGACGTCCAGCGCCGCATGCAAATCGGCCAGCTCCAGCCCGGTGAAGAAGTTAGCGTGAGCCCCGACGGAAAGATGCAGGTCTCCGGCCAAGTGGCCGTCATGATGATTAACGGCCTGTTATGCAAAGTGATTTTTGACCGCAACCCCACCAATGAATTTTACGTGGAAGAAAGCTTCCCGCTCCCCTGGATGTATCCCTATGAAACGCCCTTCAGCGTCATCATGAAAATCAACCGTGATCCCCTGCCCGAACTCTCGACGGACATTCTCAACCGTGACCACAAGTTCTGGACCGATTATTCGCAGCGTTTGTGCGGAAACTGGATCACCTACGACACCTCTATCGCTGAAATCACCAATTTCGTCCAGCGCACCTACCTGGAAAACAATTACAAAGGCTTCACCGGCGACCCAAGATTTGTCCGGGATGAAGATGCGCAAAAGGCATTTTCCAAGCTGCGCAGTTCGCAGGCCGGCATGTATGCCTGGCGTTGCGCCCTGCCGGAGGATTCCCCTTATCACCAAAAAACCGCTGCTTCCCAGGATGCTCTCGTCCGCGAGACGGATTTCGCCTTTAAACAGGCCTTTGCGTTTTGTCCCTACAGCCCGGAAGCCGTCTTCCGTTATGTGCAATTCCTGATGCAATATAATCGCATCGACGATGCCCTCGCCGTGGCGACGACCTGCCTCAAGCTCGACCCTTACAACGACTCGGTCATCGGCCTCATCAAAAATTTGCAGGAGTATAAAGCCACCACCGGCGCGCGAACCCAAGTGATGAACCAAGTCGCGGCCATGGAAGACGAAGCGCGCACTCACCCGTCGAATTTTACGAATATCTTTTCCCTGGCCGGACTTTACATGGAATTGCAGCAGACCAACCGCGCTGTAGAATTGTTTCAGGCAACGGCTGCCCGTCCCGACGTTCCGGTTGAGGCGCTTCGCGCCATCGCGAATTTTGATGCCCAACTCCAGGACTTCCCGGACCTGGAAGCCGTGTTAAAAAGGCTCACCCAGACCCAACCCAACATTCCGGAAGCGTGGTATGACCTGGCCCGCCTTGAATCCATCCTGGGGAAAAGAGACGACGCCATCAAAGATTTGCAAATGGCCGTTACGTTGAGCGACCAGCGGCTGAAAACCAACCCGGCCGCAATGAACATCCGCACCGCAGCGGGCACCGAGGCAGAGTTCAACCCCATCCGCGGCTCGCCTGATTTTCAAAAAATTGTCGGCCCTTGATCGTTCGCATTAAAAGGCCGGTTTGCCGTTTCTTTCCAGTTTTTATTCGTAACGCAGGGATTCAATCGGGTCGAGGTTCGCCGCTTTGTAGGCCGGATAACTTCCGAAAATAATTCCCACGGCTGAGCAGATCAGGATTCCCAGCACAATCCCGTCCACCGGTATCGCCGGCGGCATTTTCATGAACCACGCCAGGCTGTTGCCCCCGACAATCCCCAACACAATGCCAATGATGCCTCCCACCTGGCAAAGCACAATCGCCTCCATGACAAATTGCGCCATGATGTTTCGTTTCTTCGCGCCAATCGCGCGGCGCACGCCAATCTCCCGCGTCCGTTCCGTGACGGATACCAGCATGATATTCATAATTCCCACCCCCGCCGCAAACAGGGCGATGGAGCTGACCACCGCCACGGCAATCGAACCGGTGCGGGTAAACGAACGAAATTGCGCGATCACCGAATCGTTTGAAATCATCTCAAAATCGTCATCCGCGCCCGGCGGCACTTTGCGGATGGCCCGCATGGCGCCGCGCACCTGCTCCATGCAATCGTCGTAACTGTCCGCGTCCTCCGCCTCCACCAATATCGTCAAGTCATCCCACCAGCGGCCGTAACGGTTCAATGCCGTCGTGATGGGGATGATGGCAAAATTGTCCTGCCGCCCGCCCAGAGAATTGCCGTTGGGCGCCAGGACACCGACAACCTCATATTTATAACCGTTGATTTTAATTTCCTCACCCACCGCCGAAGCATAGGGAAAAGCGGACTTGGCCAAGGCGCTGCCCAGCACACAAACATTTCGCGCATCGTCCACGTCATTGTCCGTGAGCGCGCGCCCGTCATCCAGGTTCCAATTGCGCGCCGGAAAACTGCCGGGCGTCTCGCCGTATAACTGGGCCGACGGCGCGGTCTTGGCATAACGCGTGGAAATTTGCCCCATCCAAAAATCCCCCTCGATGCCCACGCTGGCGGCGAGCGTGGCCTTTTCCGCCACCTTCCGGCTCTGTTCCAGCGTGATGGGCTGGCGACGCCAGTATTTTTGCCAGTCGCTCGAATCGCCAAACATCGTGTCCGGCCAGCGTTCCACCGCAAACGTCTGGCTGCCCAGGCTGGCGATATTTCTCTCGATGTTACTCTTCAAAACCCGCATCGCCGTCATTACAACGATGATGGAAAAAACGCCGATGAGAATGCCCAGCAACGTTAGCGCCGACCGCAGCTTATGCGTCGAGAGCGCAGTAATCGCCATTGAAATGCTTTCGCGCAATTCCACCCAAAACGGATTTTTTCGGTTGGCTTTCATTTACAGATTTGGGGGAAATGCTCTAGGTTTCATTTCTCAAGGCCTCCACGGGATCCATTCGAGCGGCGCGCCACGCTGGCAAAAAACCGGAAATCACCCCTGTGGCCAGCGATACCAGCAGCGCCAGCACGACAATCAATCCCGACATGGCCGTCGGGAACATCCACTTGGAAACCGCCAGCGTCGCCAGCCACGCGATGCCCAGGCCAATCAGCCCGCCGATCAGGCAAATACATGCCGCCTCAATTAAAAATTGGAACAGGATGACGCGCCGTTTCGCGCCCAGTGCTTTGCGGACGCCGATTTCGCGGGTGCGCTCCACCACGGAGACAAACATGATGTTCATAATCCCGATGCCCCCCACAAAGAGCGAGAGGCTGGTGATGAACAGGCCAATAATCGCAATCGTCGCCGTCAGGCTGTGGAATAGCGTCACAAACTGGTCCTGTTCATTGATGGCGAAATCGTCCGGCTGGTCCGGCCGCAAATGCCGGATATGCCGCATCGTCTGCCGCAGTTCCTCGCGTGCCTCATCCAGTTGCCCCATGCTGGCCGCCTTGACATCAATCTGGTCAATCGTGCTGCGGGTCCAAATATCGGCAATTAATTCGCGAATCGGAATAATCACGCGATTGTCCAGGCTCCAGCCCAGCATGCTGCCTTGCTTTTCCAGGACGCCGACCACTTCAAAAGATTGGTCTTCGATCTTGATGCGCTTTCCCAGGGGCGATTCCCCGTGAAACAGATTCGTCACCACGTCGTTGCCAATGATGCAAACCGGCTGGCTGCTTTCACCGTCCGCTGCGGTCAAAAACCTCCCTTGCGCAATGCCGACGCTGCTTGTTTGCAAATAACCTTCCGTCGTGCCGATGATGTATACGTCATCGGCCTTGCGGGTTTTATACTTCACGGTTTCCTCGTCATCAATTTCCGGCGCCACCGCCACAGAATCATTCAGTTTTTGGGAAAGCAATTCCGCGTCATGAAGCCGGATGGGCCGCCGCCGCTGCGACCGCTCCCAGCTTTGGTACGAATTGCTGAACCAATCGTCGCGCGCCACATAAAAGACGTCCGCGCCCATCGAAGAAATGCTTTTGATGAACGCCTGGTTCAATCCGTTAATTGCCGCGCCCATCAGCGTCACCGTCACAATCCCAATGACGATGCCCAGCGTCGCCAGCGCGGAACGCATTTTATTGGCATGCACGGCATTCAGGGAAATGCCGATGCTCTCCAAAAGCTCTTTGAAAAAGTTCATTTAGACTGAAGGAACAGTATGGCCGGAATTCTGAAAATTCTGTCCATTCTGTCCGGCAGGGCTCCCAGTTTCTTCGTCGCTGGCAATCAGCCCGTCGTGGATCCGGATAATCCGGTGCGCGCGCCGGGCGATGTCCTCCTCATGCGTGACGACAATGATCGTGTTGCCCTTGCGCGAAAGCTCTTCGAACAGGGTCATGATTTCATTGCCGGTCTTTGAATCCAGGTTGCCGGTCGGTTCGTCCGCCAGCAGGATGGAAGGGTTGTTCACCAGGGCGCGCGCGATGGCCACGCGCTGGCGTTGTCCACCGGATAATTCATTGGGCTTGTGATGAATGCGATCGGCCAGCCCCACCTGGGCCAGCGCGCCCAGCGCGATTTGTTTACGCTCATACGCCGGAATCCCGGCATAAATCAGCGGCAGCTCGACATTGCGCAAAGCGTTCGCGCGCGCAAGCAGGTTAAATGTTTGGAACACAAAGCCGATTTCGCGGTTTCGGATTTCCGCCAAATGATTGTCGTTCATTTGGCTTACCTGCGTGCCGTTGAGTTCGTAAATGCCTTCGGTCGGCGTGTCGAGGCAGCCGAGCAGGTTCATCAAAGTGGATTTGCCGGAACCGCTGGGCCCCATAATGGCCACGTATTCACCCCGCGAGATCTCCAGCGAAACACCGCGCAGCGCATGCACAATTTCCGCGCCCATTTTGTAACGGCGCGAAATGTTGTGCAAACGAATCAGGCTCATTTTTGCGCCTCAGTCATGGCCGCCCCCTCTTTGATTTTCGAGCCGTCCTCCAAATCTTTGCTGATGGCCCGATAGCCGCCCGAAATAATTTCCTCGCCGTTCGTCAGGCCGCTCGTGATTTCCCAGTAATCATCATCGCAAATGCCGATTTTTACCGGCGCGACTTTCACATGGTCGCCCTGCACCACAAAAACGACGTCCGCAAGTTTCGAGCCGCCGCCAAACGAAGCTGTGTTCACCGCATTCGTGCTGTGAGCGGCCGCATTGGTCCCGCCCGTCGCCGGCGGATCCGCCGCTTGCGGGACCGCGCGGGTCGTCACGCTGGCCAGCGGAACGGTCAGCGCGTTCGTGCGATAACTCGTTTCAATTTCCGCGCTCACCGACATCCCGGGCCGGAAATCTTCCTTGTCGCTAATCCGAATGCGCACCTCAAACTTCGTCGCCGTCTGCGTTTGGCCGCCGCCGCCGCTGCTGCTCGAATAACCCTGCTGCTGGTTGCTGTCCTCCGATGAACTGCCCACGTCCGTCACCAGGCCGCTAAATTTCTGGTCCTTGAAAGCATCCACCTCCAGCGTGGCCTTTTGTCCGGGCTTGATGTCCACCACATCCATTTCGCCCACGTCCACGCGTGCTTCCATTTTGCTCAAATCCGAAATCACCATGATTTCCGTTCCCTCATTTTCGACCGTTCCCAACACACGCTCGCCCAATTGGGAATTCAAGACACTCACAGTGCCATCTAATGGCGAAACAATCGTCGTTTTATCCAGCGAATCCTGCGCGCTGTCCACCTGGGCTTTGGTCATGTCCACCTGGTCAGTCGCGTTTTCCAATTGCGCCTCCGCCTCGTCGCGTGCCACTTTGAAGCCGACGAAATCCGATTCATCCACCAAATTGCTCTGGTACAATTGTTGGTTGCGCTCGTAATCCGATTCCGCTTTCTCCAGGGCAGCTTTCGCACTCGCCGCGGAAGCCAATGAAGACTCGTAACTGGCCTTGGCCTGGTTCAGCGCGGCGATATAAACGTCCGGGTTGATTTTGACAAGCAGGTCGCCCTTTTTGACCAACTGGCCTTCGTGGACCGGCAAGTCGATGATTTCCCCGCTCACTTCCGGGCTGATGGTTACCTGCACCACCGGCTGGATTTTCCCGTTGGCCACGACGATTTCCGTTAGGTTGCGCCGTGCCACCTTGTCCGTCTGCACGATAATCGGCGGATCATGTTTGTGAAAATAAGACGCGCCCACGACGATGAGCGCCAGCGCCACCCCGGCGATAATGATAGTATTTCTCTTCCAGTGTGAAACTTTCCTCGCCCCCGGCGGCGGAAGTACTGGCGGAACGGCATTCATCTGATTTTTATTTAACCGACTCCAGCATGGCAAAGTGTGGTATTTTGTCCAGTGCCATTGTCCATTGTCTTGGACAACTCCCGGCGATTTTCGTTCCGTTTTATGCGCCCGCTGGCTCAACGGAAGGAGGAGATCCCTTGCCCCCCAACTTGCCCCAGGTGAACACCGCACATACGCCAAACAACAAAAGGTTAAAAACGCCAATCGTCTGCAGCGGCACCACCAGACCCCGGTCGTGATAATGCGACAGCATATACGGCATCGTAAAACCATCGGCCACCGCCAGCAGGAGCATGAACGGCACGACCTGGAATTTTGACCTCGCCATCAGGTCATTGACCATGATGGTTGCCATCGCCAGCGGCACGATTGCCGCAGCATACCAGGGAATCAATGCCATCGTGCCAGCCACGTCTTTTGCCCCATAAACAATTTTCACGGCGATTGGCCCCGCCACGCACAAGCCAATCCACCCGCAGATGCCCATCACGGCTGTCCCCAATATCACGATATTAAACAAGTTGGTCTTTTCCGACTTGGTATGGGCATGGACCAGCTTGGGGAACATCACCGTGGCCATCGGCAGCACAATCCACAGCAACCCGCGTGAAAATGTTCCGGCGGCGATGTATGGTTTCATTTCGTCACCGCTAAAATGGGCCGTAGTGAACATGGTATCCGAAGCAAACAGGAACTGAAACGCCGCAAAGCCCACCAACAACGGCACGACCTGCCGCATCAGAGGTTTCCACTCAAAAGGCTCCGCCGGCGCCGACCACAAATCGCGCGTGCGCCAAATGCCAATCACCGCGCCCAACCCCAGCCCGATCAATGCCCCAGTCATCATCCCCGCTGCTCCGGCATGCAGGGCTATAACAAATATGGCGGCGAACACGAATCGGCCCACGCCACTCAGCAATTGCGCCCAGCCCAGCCAGAAAAAATCCTGCCGCCCCTGCACCGCGCCAAAAAACATCGGCATCCATATGGAGGCCAGGAGCACCGGCAACGTCACCAACAATCCTGTTGCGCTCGGAAGATGCCAGCTTTTAACAATGTCATTTCGATGTAAAAAAATAATCGTCGCCGCCACCGCCCAAACGATAAACGTCGCAAGCCACGCCATCCGCATCATCCCGGCGAGTTGCCGAGGCCGCTCCAGGGCCAGCTTTTGCGCCGTTTGTTGCGCAAAGACACTTTGGAACGGTATCGTGGGCAAACACGCCGTCATCATGAGAAAAACTCCAAAGGCGCTGTATTCGACATCAGACATCTTTTGGCTCAAAAAATGAACACTTAGGGTCGCCATCCCCCCAACAATATTGGCAATCATTAGCCAGCCACTTTGGCGGAAAAATGCCGCATGGGGCTTGTGATCAACGGTTGGAGGGGCGTTTTTGGTTTCGAGCATGAGCGTTGGACAATACCCAAAACCTTTGGTTCAAGAAAGCCAAATCCGCCCGAAATTAAGGGATAATCATAATGCCACGTCCCTTGCTGCAATCTATTTTGAAATGTGAAATTTCAAATTTGAAATCCTTCCGTCTATCCTGTCCATGAAGTCTATTTTCAACTCAAATCCGTGTTTATCCGTGTCCATCCGTGGTTAAATTCCGTGGATTACGCAGCCTTCAAACTGCAAATCTCCGAACACCATTGCTCAATCTTTCGTTTGATGGTGTCTCTCACTTCCCGTATCCGGGCGAGCTTTTCTTCGCGTGTTCCTTGAAAACTCGACGGATCAGGAAACCCCCAATGCAATCGCCTGGTGACGCCGGGGAAAATCGGGCAGCGTTCCGCGCTGGTTTCATCACAAACCGTGATCACATAGGCAAATATTTTGCCGGATTTAACCATATCAATCACAGCCTTGGTTTGGTTGCCGGAAATATCGACACCGATTTCCTGCATCGCTTCCACGACAATGGGATTTAATTTACCCGGCTCCAGCCCGGCGCTATACGCTTCAAATTCCGCTCCGCAAATTTGTTTCAGAAACGCCTCGGCCATTTGGCTGCGGGCGCTGTTATGGATGCAAATAAACAGGACTTTCTTTTTCAAGATTTTAATGGGTTCCTGGCGAGTAAAGGACAGCAAGCCGAATCCTGGCAGCCGCGGCACGCCAACACTGCCAGGGCCGCGCCCGCAAATGGCGCCGTCAAATAAATCCAAAGATGCTCCAGGTGTCCCGACACCACGGCAGGCGCCAGCGAACGGGCGGGGTTCATCGACGCCCCGCAAATTTTTCCCGCAAACATCGCCTCCAGGCCAATCACCGCGCCGACCGCAATCCCCGCCGTGATGCCTTTTTCCTTCGCGCCCGTCGAGACATTCAAAATGACGAACATCAACAGGAACGTCAGGATGAGTTCTAAAACAAAAGATTGCATGTCAGCGCCTGCCGGCAAGGTCGCTCCCAGGGTCGTGTGCGCGGGAAAAAGAAAACGCAAAATCCCGCTCGCCGTGAGCGCCCCAAGCCATTGCGCTAAAACATAAGGAAATACCTGGCTGCCCGAAAACCGCCCCGCCAGCCAAAAGCCGCTGGTAACAGCCGGGTTCAAATGCGCCCCGGAAATGTCCCCCACCGCATAAATCATGGCCATCACTACCAGGCCAAAGGTCAGCGCGATCCCAACATGGCTGACCGCGCCGCTACTGGCGTCATTAATCACAATGGCCCCCGTCCCGGCAAACACCAGGGCAAACGTGCCGATAAACTCGGCCAGTAAGGGCTTGAAAGTTGAACGCATACGCTAATCCGTATGTATCTTGGAGCTTGTTTTCACATATGTCAATGCATATATGTACTTCGTGCGCGACCTTACTTTGTTTTATGCGGCGCTGTCGGATCCAACCCGGCTGCGCCTGCTCAGCCTGATGAAAGATAAGGAGATTTGTGTCTGCTATTTGCAGGAAGTCCTGAAAACGAACCAGCCCAAAATTTCCCGTCACCTGGCTTACCTCAAGAAGGCAGGCCTGGTGGAGGCCCGGCGCGACGGCAAATGGACACATTACCACCTGAAAAAACAGGATGGCGATATGCAAAAGATTTTGTCACAGACGCTGGTTCGCTTGGGACGCGAAACTCAAATCACCAAAGACTCACAACGGCTGAAACAGGTCGCTTGCTGATAGATGCTCTTTCCTACCTGTACTCAACCCGCGCATTGTTTCGCGCGGCGAGATGAACTGTATGCGGCCAGATATTATGGCTCCATTGGCAGTCTGCTTCGTTATCAGCGACCGTGGTAATGGGGCGCAACGGTTCACCGTGCCCGTCCCAAAATGCAAAATTGCACCGGCGTGCATGCCAGAACCCCATCCACGCCGTGTCCCAACTTAAAAATCGCGCGCTGATTCCCGGTCCCGGCCAGCGCGTGTCGCCCAATAAGATCATCTGCGCCGGTTTCATAATAGAAGTTGTGACATAAGAATGGACCCCGATTGTCCCGTAATCTCCCCAAAATGTATCTTCTGCGATTCCATAACTCGATATCACTGAATCATCCACTTCTTCGGCCGCTGAAGTCCAGGTCGGCGGCATCGTGGGGCAGGCCCATAAACGATTGGCATCGTTCGTATTGCCGGAAGTGTAAGGCAGCATCGCAAAACTCCACGTCCACGCCTTTCCATCATTGGGTTTTGCTGGCGGCGGCCAAAGTTTGCCGGTCTGGTCACTCATTCGCTCGCCGCACATCCTCTCGCGGTTTTCATCCGCGTATAACATGATGGCAAGGGTAATTTGCTTTTCGTGGCTTAAGCAGGTGATTTGCCTGGCGTTCTCCTTTGACTTCGCCATGGCCGGCAACAGGATTGCCGCCAAAATTGCAATGATGGCAAGCACGACCAGCAGCTCAATCAGGCTGAAGCCGCAACGATTCAATGGATTGCCAGACTTCATGGAAGATGGAATGGAAGATACTCAGGACTATGATCAGACCCGTAATCAGCTCGGCTTGGAAGCGGCACTATTATTGGGTCGCAGGAAAAAAAGATTTCGACGTG
>JASHZU010000276.1 GCA_030042375.1 Verrucomicrobiia bacterium | reverse complement strand
GTGACCGATGACCGCCAGGCCGATGCCGGTGTTGCCCGCTGTGCCTTCGATGATAGTGTCGCCGGTTTTGAGCAACCCTTTTCGTTCAGCATCGGTTATGATGCCCAGCGCGGCACGGTCTTTTACCGAACCGCCGGGGTTCATGAACTCGGCCTTGCCCAGAATTTCACATCCGGTCAATTCCGACAAACGGCGCAGGCGGATTAAAGGTGTTCGTCCAACGTACGCTTCAATTCCACGATAATTTGAGATCGCTGACATATTTTTATTTTACCGAAATTCTATGATTAGGCTGTGGACTTATATCCATTTGTTAAATAATCCAAAATCTCGCGGACAACAGCCTTGGCCTGGACCCTGATTTCCGGAATGGCGGTTGTTTCCCACAAGTTTCCACGACGTAACGGTCCAATTGCATATAGACCAGGGACCGGCTGACCGCTGGCATTGACTACTTCTCCCCCCGGCGCCGTGGCCAGTCCAAGATTTAACGGATCAAGTTGCGCCAAATTTTGCTCAATTAGGGATTGGATCAACTGACGGGAGTATGGCATTTCCAATGTTTCTAAACCAGTGCAACCGATAACAAAGGTTGCCCGGAGTTCCTGCACGATATCATGGCAGCGCGGACGGTAGGCAACAACCAGGCCGTGATTTTCAGGACGAATTGCGGTGATTCGTCCCGCTTCCAATCGCACAGATCCGCTTTTTATTTCCCGATCAAGTGAACTCCATACCTCAGGTGCAATTCGATGCCGGTGAATATTCCAAAATGTTTGTAAATGACGGAGAAAACTTTCACGCTGCCGATGGGACCAACTGCTCCAAATAGAATTGGTTGCAGGGCGCAGGCCATCAATCGCCTGTCGCCAATCACCTCCTGAATTTTCCAACACATGAATTTTTTTATGAATCAATTGAATTAGCTTGCGGGGAGATATCCCCACAAGTTGAGAGGCGTCGCCGGGTACGGCGGGCAGGCCTAATTTATGCACTGCAGGCCATTGGCCCCGGCGAGAAATTAAATGGATATTGCCCTGATACCCCTGCTGACGGAGTTGGAGAATCATATCGACCGCAGTTAGGCCCGAACCCAAAATCACCACTGGTCCCTGCCCTCCAATTTTAAGGATTTTTTCCGTTTCCGACCAGGGATGAGGGATATAACGCGCATCCGAGGCAAGAAACCCGCTGCTCGAATTTGAATTCGAGGATGAAACATTTCCCAAAGCTAAAATAACCGCGTCCGCAAAAATTTCTTTATCGCCAAAAAAAACCGCATAACCGGGTTTTCGTGGCAGGAGTTTTACGATGTAACCATGATAATTTTGGATACTTCCCAGAGGAGAGTCACGTTTGGCAATTTGCAAAACATGCTGCAAGTAATCACCGTAAATAGAACGCGGCACGAATGCCTGCCTGGAATAGCGCGTGGCGTACCGTTCTTTTAGCCACTCGGCAAAGTGATCGGGCGCGTCGGGAAAGGCGCTCATGTTGCCCGCCGGCACATTTAAGACCATCGGATCGCTTATGGCGGAATAGGCAACCCCGCGCCCCATTTCAAATCCATCGTTAAAAACGTGAACAACTATAGGCAGTTTTTGTTGCAGTAGTTGTATCGCGGATAAAATTCCGCTCGCCCCACCTCCAATAACGGCCACGTGAAAGTTGTTTTTAGACGGTAAACCGGTAAGAGTATGCTGTTCCATGATATTTTCATTTAAAAATCCTCCGGTTATCCAGTCGGCTGGCAAGTAATACCACCATAGCCATATATGGTGTCAATCTCATTTGAAACTGAACGTGGAATAAAATGCCAATTTCACAGACATTATGCCGTTGATTACCCCAAGGTTGGCACTGTGGGCCCCTGCTTTCATTGCGCGACATAACCGAGACAGTTTTGAAGGTGAATTAGATCCGGATAGGGAGGGCTCCCGGCATTCGGGTTGGGAGAGGATGTTCGAGCATCACCCCATCGCCAATACTCCGCGTGCCCGTCTGCGAAGGAAAAATTACATCCATGTGTATGCCAATAAGCGGGAAGGTCAGTACCCCATTGACTTGCATCCACCAGCACGGCAAAAAATCCGTCATTTATGGTATTAGGACTTTCATCTAAAAAAACGATCGTAGAGGAAGGCGATGTTTCTCGGATTTGAATTTCCGAATACATCGGCGGATAACCCGGATCAACAACGATAGGTTGTCCCATAGCATAAGGGGCCAATTGAGCCTGCATACTGTAACTGCGATCATGGCCGCTTAACTGGTCAGCGGGGCAATGATAAATGCCAGCGCTATTTACATCAGGATAAAGCAAGCCCATTTGAATTAACGTCGCATTTGTTGTATCAGCGGGCGTTTGCATATCTCCATATACCCAGCTTGGCAAATTCGTCCATCCCAATTCTCCTGTCCCAGTGTTGGGATCATCAATTGCAAAGGCTCCGTTGTTGTCATCTTTATAAATGGACCATGCCATAGCCAATTGCTTGTGGTTATTGAGACAGCTGGATTGCCACGCCTTCTGTTTGGCCATATCCAGCACCGGCAATAGTATCGCCGCCAAAATTGCGATAATAGCAATGACAATTAGCAGCTCTATGAGCGTAAAACCATTTTGTTTCATATCTTTGACTTCGGCACTTCTAATAATTTTTCATCAGTGATCTCAGGAAATAAATGGAGTTTCCAGCAAGTGCCATCTTAGCCCAAACCCGTCATTCCTTGTCCTTTCTCACGTCAATTGCAGCGGGTGCCTTTCGCCCCCCTCAGTGACCCGTACGGTCTCAATTGCAAAATCTTGCAGACAAAAAACCCACAACTTCAGGATTGTCATGCCGCACACAAAGATTTTTCCGTCGCCAATTTTGCCGGCCCAAGCCATTTCGATGATGGCTTCAATTTTTTCAAATATTTTGTCCGATCGACAACAAACTACGATAGGTATCCAGGATTGAGGTGAGCGCGCTCACAGTTCCGTGAGTTTGAGAAGGCTTGGGGATTCGTCCCGGAATGCCCAAATGAAGCTCGAAGGGGACGGGTTCTAATTCCCGGCCTGCCGTGAGAAAATCTTTGGCATAAAAGGCGGGTGAACTTCCTGTGACATCCGCGTCCGCTTTTAAAGTGTTGCTTCCCGGAAGAAATCGTTGAGTTGCCTGTATTGCCGGTTTAGCCAATGTCCTGGACAAAATAGCGCTCCGGTTGATCTCCAGGGCGAAACTCTCAAAATTATCCTGGATGTTAACTGAAATGGCGCCATGAAATTGAAGCACGCCGATTTCCCGTTCCAGGTAATAAACTTCCGGTTGCGAAGAACCTTTCCAAAAATGCTTGGTAAGGTCTTCACCAGCAAAATTGTAACGGCTTTTGGCGGCGAAGCCGGTGGGGTTGCAAACAGGATAAACGTAGATGTGATACCCATTGGCAATTTCCGGGCTAAATTCAAGCTTTTGCAAGAATTCAATCAGTGCCTCAGCTCCTTCGGATTGGTTTCCGTAAAAGCCGGCAAAGATGCCGAGACGCAACGTGTCACCACCGCCTCCCGGTCCCATGAAAATAAATCGCGGAAGCTGGAATAGGGTGTTGTCAGCAGTAAATTCGCCTGCGGAACCAGCAATCAGAAAATCAGAATTTTCCGAAAGATCCAATAATGGCTTTAGCAACGAATGGATTGGCGTTTTTTGTTTCTGCAAGGCGTCAGGGCCTAATGGGATTGAGACATGTTGAGAAGGAGCAATCGCTTTCATAATTATTTAATGGATATGGTTCCGCGAATTGTAATAGAAGATTACCGCTGTCAGGATGCCCCCGACGGCCAGGCCGACAGACACGGTGGCGAGCAAAACATTCGTCTCGTACCGTCGCCGTGAACGATCCAGGTTCGGGAACAAAACTTTTTCAAGGTGGCGTCGCATTGTTTATATTTATCTATTGGCAGCAATTCTTTGATTTTTTGTCACACATGTAATATTTGCAAATCTCCCTTGAAAAGGGTCGAATAAGGATTCTCCACCGGAAGGGGTAGAATCAAAAGACCATCACTTGCGCGAATACTAAACCAAAATAACGACCGAGTCAATCGATATTTATTTATTTCTTCAGTAATAATTTTAAGTTGCTTATTTCAAATTAGTTAGTTAATTTATCTCGTCGTCTTATAAATTATCAATACGACCAAAAAGAACGAGGTTGGCAAGTTTATTGAGAGCTCAATGCCTTAGCTGCGCGGGGATATTTTTTAATTTAATCAGCAGTTTTTTGCTGATTTTAAGAACTTTTGTCTTAATTCTTTCAAATGAGGTTGACAAATACACATACAAATAGAAAATAACGACGTTTTGGATAGTATTTATTGGGTTAATTTTATTTTTTAAAAAAGTATTAGAGTGGTAACATGAGTGGTCAACCGCCATCTATTTTAATCCGCACTCCCGAGCGGGCTGTTGAAGTCGCCTGGTTTTCAGCATTGTGTAACGATGATTACGAATTTCTTGGCGTTCCGGACGGACAATATCGCAGCAGTTTTGAACATTGTTCGGATATTGTCACCACTGCTGATCGACTTGGTTACCAAAATATCCTCATGCCTTCTTCGTTCAATCCGGGGCAGGAGCCGTTTGTTTTTGCGGGAGCCACAGCCATTTTAACGAAGCAAATCCAGCATCTGGTAGCCATTCGAATGGGGGAAATCCACCCGCCCATGTTGGCGCGTCATATATCAACCCTGGATCATATAATGAAAGGGCGGCTTACCGTTAACATCATTTCATCAGATCTGCCGGGAAATTCGGAGTCTAACGAGATCCGTTATGCGCGTTCGGATGAGATTATCCAGATACTTAAGCAGGCATGGACGCGCGACCGGATAGAATTTAAAGGCAACTTTTACAATCTTAATTTGCCTTCAGAACCAATAAAACCTTACCAGCAAAATGGCGGCCCGCTGCTTTATTTTGGGGGCATTTCAAATCCCGCCAAGGATCTTTGCGCGAAACATTGTGATGTATTCCTTATGTGGCCGGAACCGGAAAATCATTTGGCCGCGACCATGGCAGAATTAAGTACGCGTGCTGCTGCTTATGGCCGCAAGATCGACTTTGGGCTGCGCATTCATGTCATTGTTCGTGAGACCGAACAGGAAGCCCAGGATTTTGCAAAACGATTGATATCGAAATTGGACGCCGCAAAAGGCGCTGAAATTAAAGCACGATCGCAAGACAGCAAATCAGCCGGTGTATTGCGCCAGGATGAACTGCGCGCCCAATCAAAAGATGATTATATCGAAGAACATCTTTGGTCGGGGATCGGTCGTGCGCGCTCCGGCTGCGGTAGCGCCCTGGTCGGTTCGCCCAAACAAATACTTCAGAAGATCCAGCGGTACATTGAAATGGGAATCCGATCTTTTATTTTTTCGGGTTATCCACACAAGCCCGAGTGCGAATTATTTGCGCGGTACGTTCTGCCATCACTTAAAACCTGTAAACTGCCGGTCGTCCAGGGGCGGGTTCCTGCCACGATCCCAGTAACGCCTTTGACCACTGGACCACGCCACTAAACAAATGAAAGTCAGCACGGAACAAGTCTTCATTGAAACAGAAATCCTAAAAGGGGTGCGTTCTTCTCCGGGGATTTCGCGCAGCCTGCTTGCCCGAAAGCTCCAGGTGGCACCCTCAACGGTAACCAATTACACCGAACGATTGATCGTTCGCGGCTTTCTAAAAGAATCACAAAGCACGGAAAAAACAGATGAGCCGGGACGTCCGCCCACCGCTCTGCACTTAAATCCCGATGGCGGGCAATTCATTGGAGTCGATTTTGAAGCGCGAAATATCATGGTCACGTCCATGGATTTTTCCAGTCAGCCGCTGAAACACGAGCACAGAAATATTTATGATTCTGACACGGTGCCGGAAATCATAAAAAAGATTAAGGAAGCGATTGTCGAAGTGCTTCCCGAATACCCTGCCCAACTGCTGGCCATCGGTGTCGGTGTTCCGGGATACGTTGATCCTATTCGCGGCGTTGCCTTACACTATAAATATATCCACGACTGGCAAAACGTTTCACTGGTGGCGCCGCTGGCTGACCATTTTAACGTGCCGGTTTATTTGGAAAACAACGTGCGTTCCATGGCGCTTGCTGAGTTATGGTTCGGCCAGGGACGAAACATTGAAGATTGGTTGTGCATGGGTATTCGCAGCGGCATTGGCACCGGCATCGTGGCGAATAGCCAGCTTCTGCGCGGAGCAGATTTTCGGGCCGGGGAAATTGGGCGATGGCGTTGCCCGTGGCCGATATTGGCTGCGAATCGGTTCTTTTCAGCAGATGCTTCGACGGTTTCAGGGGAAGTGGAACTGCAGGAAGTCGCATCGGTCCGCGCCATTCTTAATGCCCTGGAGCGGGCGAAAAAAGCCAAGGAAAAGACAATTCTCGCCAGCCAAACTCAACCGCTGACAATGGCAGATGTGGTTCGTGCAGCCAGCCAATGTGATATTTTGACGATGCAAGTCATCGAAGTCGCCGCTCATTTTCTGGGTTGGGCAGTAAGCCAGCTGGCATTGGCCCTGGCGCCTTCCCGTGTTATTCTTGCCGGCCCATTGACCCTATTGGGTGATACCCTACTGCGCCCCTTGCGAACGAAGGCGCAAGAGATACTGAAGTCTACCGGGGTAGAGCCTCCACTGATTATCAACTCCACTATGGGTGAATACAGCGGAGCACTGGGGGCCGCGGCTTTAGCCGTTCACGAGTGGAAACCCGCCTAATGAACGCCGGCATGCATGCCAACATTGTGGTGGGATTAATCGTTTACGGTTGCCTGATGTTAGCGCTGTCCGTGTTTTGGATGGTTCGAACGAAAAAGGCGACTGATTATTTAGTTGCCGGGCGCGGCCAGGTCTATTGGATATTAACCGGAACCATCATTGCAGGAAGCATTGGGACGGGAATTGTCATCGGGGCTTCCGGATTGGCTTATCAACACGGCTGGGCGGGCTGCGCCTATCCTCTGGGGTTGGGGTTCGGAACCATCATTACAGGGCTCTGTTTCGCCAAAATGCGTCACTATGGGTTTATTACACTCAGCGAGGAAATTTCATGCTATTACGAAAAAAACCGTGCAGTTGTGGAATTCTGTAATATCAGTTTATTTTTTTCACAACTGTGCTGGCTCACGGTACAAATAATGGGAGGCGGACGCATCTTAGGCATTGTGACCGGACTATCTCCACAGCTTTGCGTTGTCTTATCCGGCTTGATTATATCGCTGATTGCAATCCCCGGAGGGTATCGCACCATTGCCTACACCGACTTTGTCAACGCGATCATCTTGTTATCGGGATTTGGCTTTTTATTGCATTCCGCGCTGGCTCATTCCGGCGGATGGAACGGATTGCGCCAATCGGTTCCACCTTCGTATTCTTCCTTTCTAGGCTATGCCTCTCTGGGAACTTTAAAGCTGGTGAGTTTGCTCGTGGTACTGATGCTCAGCGATATTTCTGATCCTGGGCGCAGGCTGGCGATTTACAGCGCGCACACGGAGAGCATCGCTAAAAAAGCAACGGTCACCGCCGGCAGTGTGGTGATGCTTTTCTCAATTGTTATCGGCGTGGCGGGAATGTATGCCTATAAAATTAATCCTCATCTGCCGTCTCCTGATCTAACCCTGCCCTGGCTTATTCTTCATGCTTTACCTTCCGGGCTTGGGGCTGTCGTAGTTGTGTCCGTAATGGCTGCAATCCTTTCATGCGCCAACAGCAATGCCTTTGCCGTAGGCAGTTTTTTTGTCCGCCACATTTTTCCCCTGGCTACGGGGCATTATCCCAAAAAATCTGTTCCAATGGCACGAAAAGCATTGGCGTGCGCATTAGTCGTTTCCACGCTCGTGGCTCTTCACACCTCTTCTATTGTGGATTTTATTATCAAATTCCTGCCGGTAACGATGAGCGGAATTTCTGTGATTATTCTCATGGGACGCTTTTGGAAACGTGCCAACTGGCAGGGCGCGTTGGCGGCCCTCCTAACGACTCCTGTAATATCTTTATTGGTTATATCGATTCCGGCCTTAACAAAATTCTGGGGATATCCGGCCATTCCGGCAGTTATCGCCGGCGCGGCGGTTCAATTTTTGGTCAGCACATTGACTTCTCCAACATCTGTCAGTTTTGAAAAAACCGCTGAAACCATCAGCCGGGAACGACAGGCTGTTGAACAAGAACCTGCCGGCGGGCAGCCTGCCAATACGGCCAACAATCGAAAATCTGTCCCTTTAAACACAAAACCATTGCCTTCATGTCAACTCGAGTCTTAATGAACATAAATTTTTTTTTAAAAACTTTTGCGATATTGTTTTTACTCCTCCCGCCTTTTCTCGCCTTGGCGGCTGAGACAACTAATGACGCAGCCGAAATTATCGGAAGGGAGGATCCGTCCGCGCTGAAAGTGCCGGACGTCACAGGCCCTGTAATTTGGAGGGACCCTTCAAAACCGCTCGATGCCCGTGTGCAGGATCTTTTAAACCGCATGTCGCTGGCGGAAAAAACGTCGCAACTGCTGGCGGATGCTCCTGCCGTTCCTCGCCTGGGCATTCCTGCCTACAGCTATCGCAACGAGTGCCTGCACGGTGTTTTGTCTGCCTCCAGTTTCTCCACGATTTTCCCCGAAAGTATCGGTATGGCTGCAACCTGGGATCCTCCATTGATCCACGATGAAGCGGATGTCATCGCTACAGAGGCGCGCGCCGAGTTCAACGATTACACCAGCAAACACGATGGCCGCAGCGTGATGCATACCGGCATCAGTTTCTACTCGCCGAATATCAATATTGATCGCGATCCGCGTTGGGGACGCGGGCAGGAAACTTATGGGGAAGATCCATTCCTGACCGCGGAATTTGGTGTCGCCTATATTCGCGGCCTGCAGGGCGATGATCCCAAATATGTCAAAGCTCTTGCCTGTGCGAAACATTACGCTGTCCACAGCGGTCCGGAACGGGAGCGAAAAAGTTTTAACGCCGCGCCCCCCGAAAGCGACCTCTATAATGCCTATCTGCCTGCTTTTGAAGCGGCGGTGAAGGAAGGCCATGTCGGTTCAGTTATGGGTTCCTACAATGCGCTCTATGGAGTTCCGAATTGCGCCAATCCATTTCTGCTGACTCAAGTGTTGCGCCAGCAATGGGGTTTTGCGGGTTTCGTTGTTTCAGATGGAGGCGCCATTGGAAATATTTGGCGGTTACACAAATACGTTCCTACGGCGGAAGATGCCGCGGCGACCGCTGTCAAAGCAGGTTGCAACCTTTTCTCGGCAGGCTTTGCGGGTGGTAATGGCAAATATCCTAATCGCGAATTTCAAGCTCTGGGACGCGTATTGAAGCAGGGGCTGCTCTCGGAAAGTGAAATCGATGGCGCATTGAAATACACGCTCGCGGCCAGGTTTCGCCTGGGTTTGTTTGACCCGCCGTCGCAGGTGCCATGGTCGAAAATTGGAATGGACCAAAACGATTCCCCCGCGCACCGGGCACTTGCGCTCAAAGTCGCAGAAGAATCAATCGTGCTATTAAAAAACGACGGGCTTTTGCCGCTTGATCGCGCAAGAGTCAGGCGAATCGCTGTCATTGGTCCCAACGCAGGTTCGGCCAAAATGCTTTCCGGTAATTATGAGGGAAGAGCATCTCATTCCACCACGATTCTGGATGGCATCAGACAAGTTGCTGGAACAAATATCGAAGTCGTTTATGTGACGGGTTGTCCCCTTGCTTTGAAAAACGACAATTCCAACGAGCCAACACCCGAAATGACGCAACAGGCGATTAAGGCGGCACAATCCGCGGATGTGGTCGTCTATGTAGGAGGACTTGATTCTACACTCGAATCTGAAAGTGCGAATGTTCCCTACCAGGGATTTCTTGGAGGCGACAGAACGAGCATTGAATATCCGTCCCCACAGGAAGACCTGCTTAAATCACTTCAGGCCACCGGCAAGCCTGTTATCCTGGTTAATTGCAGCGGGAGTGCTATAGCCATGCCATGGGAAGCCGGGCACCTGCCGGCAATTGTGCAGGCATGGTACCCCGGTGAAGAAGGCGGCCGCGCCGTCGCGGAAGCCTTGTTTGGCGACATCAATCCGGCCGCGCGCCTGCCTATTACTTTTTATCGTTCCACGGCCGACTTGCCGCCGTTTGAGGATTATTCGATGAGTAACCGCACCTACCGTTATTTTAGTGACAAACCGCTTTTTGCCTTTGGCCATGGATTGAGCTATACACGGTTCAAGTACTCGGATGTAAAATTGCCCACGAGCACTGTCGCCCCCGATGGAAAAGTGGAACTTACCTTTGTGCTGAAAAACAGAGGTCCTCGCTCTGGCGACGAAGTACCGCAGGTTTATTTCCGGAAGATTCAATCGTCTGATTCGCAACCAAGGCTAGTATTATGTGGTTTCACAAGAATTCATTTGGCAAGCGGCCAGGCCACAACCGTAACCATGGACATTCCATCAGATCGATTCCGCCATTGGGATACGGCACAAAAAAAATACGTTATTGAACCCGGAGAATACGAGCTGCTGGTTGGCGCGGCTTCGGATGATATTCGGCTGCGCACAAAAGTAGAGATTCTCCCATAGAGATAATATTCTCATTCCGTGCAACGAAAGCTGTTGTTTATATTTTTGTTGGCCAGGTTTGATCTCCATGTCACTTTCGGTGCCGGTTTCGCGAATACATTCACAAACCCTGTAGTCGGTTGGGGTGCGGATCCCTGGGTTATCCGATGGCAGTCAGATTATTATTTGTGCCAGTCTCGTTTCGACGGCATCTGGGTTAATCGAGCAAGCCGTCTCGAGGATATTGGCAAAGACCATTGGAAATGCGTCTGGAAACCCCCAAAAGGGACTGCTTACTCAAAAGATATTTGGGCGCCTGAACCCCATTTTCTCCAGGGCAGGTGGTACATCTATGTGGCAGCGGACGATGGCAATAATGCAAATCATCGCATGTACGTTTTGGAAGGAACTTCAATCAACCCGCAAAAACCGTTTATCCTTAAAAGTAAAATCGCCTCGCTGCCGGACGATTGGGCAATTGACGGCACCATATTGCAAATGCCGAACGGGAAGCTCTATTTCGTCTGGTCAGGCTGGCCAGGCGCCAACAATAGCACACAAAATCTTTACATTGCGCCGATGAGTAATCCCTGGACGATTGATGGGTGGCGTGTCTGTATTTCACAACCTGACCAGGCATGGGAGCAGCACGATTCGGTTCATATCAATGAGGGACCGGAAACTCTCTGGCACCATGACCACCTGTTCATTATCTATTCGGCTAATGGTTTTTGGGACGATAATTATTGTCTGGGCCAACTTGCGTGGACCGGCGGTGACGTGCTCAATCCACATTCCTGGCGCAAGAAACCACAGCCAGTCTTCGAGCGTTCTGCTGATGTCTTTGGCCCGGGGCACTGTTCCTTTGTCAAATCCCCGGATGGCCGGGAAGATTGGATTGTTTACCATGCGCACGCTGGTCCCGGAACCCAGGAGCGCGACGTTCGCATCCAGCGTTTTACTTGGAACCTGGACGGTTCGCCCAACTTTGGCATTCCGGTTTCTCCCGGAGTTCCTTTGCAATCGCCTTCAGGCGAATAGTCGATACGCCATTTTCAAATTCAATGCTAAAGAAAATGTCCGGGGCCATTCTTGAAACAATGGAGTCGCAAAACCTTATCCTTGCCAGCGATGCCCCTAATGCACTTGTGGAGGCGGTTCCGGAGCATCTTGGCTCAGAAAAGCCGCTGTAATAGGCGATTGAGAGATGTTAAACCAGTAGGGATTACGCCCGCCGAAGTAAAGATGCTGGTTGATGCCGCAGAGGGAGAATGGAAGTTATTGATCGTGCTTGGATATTATCGCAATAATTACAACAGGGCACCCACGGGCGCGGCAGCATCGCCCGCGCTGCCGTCCGTGGCAAATTGTAGGAAAATATCATCACAAGCGGTTGCGGGATGCGCTTGGCCGCACCAGCGCCCACCCCACGCGCCCGACACGCGGGCTTGACACTTTCATCATGTCATCGCTCCAAAACGCCCTTAAATCGCATTCTGACATGGGCAAACATCCTTGGACAAGTTAGCAGTTAGTGTTAGCAGTCGAGCATTTTTAAACCCTGAAAAACAGATAAAATCATTGATTATATTGAGTATAATCGCAGTTGGTAGCGCGTACGGGAATCGAACCCGTCTTTCAGCCTTGAGAGGGCCGTGTCCTAGCCGATAGACGAACGCGCCGCTATACCCAGAGTACAAAGGCCGGAAGCCAGAGGCCAGACTAAAATCGGAGGCCGGACGGCAAAGGGCATTACAAAAGCTTGCGCTGCTCTTTGCCGTTGCGCGGGCCGATTTGCATTTTCCCGACGATGACCGCGCCGTCTTCCACCACCAGACTCCGCGCATCTACGTTCCCAAATAACCGCGCTTCGGCCCGCACAATAACAGTCCCTTCAGCCCAAAGGTCGGCTGCCAGTTCGCCGGCAATTTCCGCCGAGCCCACTTTCATTTGGTTCGGCCAGCGGAAATGATTTTTTGGCGGAATAACCAACTGTTCCGCGGCCATACTGCCTTTGATCTCGGCGGTGGAATAGATGGTCAGCGAACGTTCAGCGGCGAGTTTGCCGTGAAACCGGCCCTTGATGACGGCGTCGCCGACAGTGCTTTCGGTGTTGAAGACCCAGCCTTTGGATTCGATGACGAACATGCCCTTGGTCTTAAAATTTTTCGCCATGGCGCTGGCGATGCTGTAATCATGCAGGTCCACGTATGCGCTGCAGCGCTTGCAGATGGTGGACTCAGCGGTGTCCGGCACGTCCAGTTCCGCACCGCACTCGAAACAGGTGATCAGTTTCTTTTTTGGGTCGAACTCCAGCCTTTTCGGCGCCGGCTTGAGGATTTCCTGGACGCGGAGGTGCTGCCCGCAATTTTTACAAATTGTGGAAAAGGCTTCGCGCGATTCCGGCTGCCGGTGACCGCAATGCGGGCACGCCAGCAGGACTTTGTCCTGTGTCTTCGCCGGCATTCAATCCTGGGCGGCGTGCCGGTTAACGGGACTTGGCAAGCTCCGGCGTTTTGGGCGCTTCGTTATTGCGCGGCAGCGGCGGCACGGGAGAAACCTTGTTGGGATTTACTTCGGTCTTGCCGACGAAAGTGCAGCCCTCCTCAATGGCCAGCTTGGTGGCGCGGATATCGCCAAACAATTCCGCCTTGTTTTTAATTTCAATCTTTTCCTTGGCGTTGATATTGCCGTTG
>JASHZU010000275.1 GCA_030042375.1 Verrucomicrobiia bacterium | reverse complement strand
GGCCGCAATCGGAGTTGTCACGCCCGTTGCGTTTAAGCCATTCGAACATTTCGCCGCGGGCGTGAGTGTACATGTCAAATTCCTGCACCGATTCGGCGACGTGGACGGCGACGGGCAATTTCTTATTCCGGGCGGCATGGGCGCAGAGACGGAGGAGCTCGGGCGACGTGGAGTAGGGTGCGTGCGGCGAAAGCGCGGCGGAGCAGCGCGGATGCGGCAGGGACTCGATTTTGCCGAGCGCTTCCTGGAGGATTTCGGCGGGGTCGCGTTTGGAGCGGACACCGGTGAGTTCCAGGAAGGAAACCAGGCGAAGCGGCGTCGAGTCCCAAACTTCCGGGAGCAGTTCGGGAGCGCATTCGATATCGGCCACTGTGGTAACGCCGGATTCAAGGAGCATTTTGGCGCCACTGATCCAGGAACGGGCGTAGTCGGAATAACTCCATTCGGCCTTGGCGGCGAGCATCCGGGGAATCCAGTCAGTAAAACTTTTGGGCGGCGGCCAGATTCCCGCCATGCCGGTGTAATCAAGGTGGCAATGGGCGTTGACGAGGCCGGGCAGAAGAACGACATCGCCAAGGTCCAGGATTTTTCCGCGTCCGGAAAATTTCAGTTCGGCGGGAAAATCCTTCCACGCGCCGGCGACGGCGACGCGGTCACGAAAAATCAGAATGGCGCCATTCTCAATAGGCGGGGCACTAATGGGAAGAACGATGCGACCGCGAATAATAAGCTGCTGGTCGCCAAGGTTGTTTGCCATGCGAATTTCTGGTTTACCGTAAACAATCTGATTGTTGCCCTGTTAAGCTCCGACGGTGCGCTTGACCTCTTTCAATTTGGCGGCGTCTTTGTGCTTGCGCGCTTTGATCTTACTATGACGTTTGCGAATCTGCTGCTCAATTTTTTTGGCGACGACGTCAATCGCGGCGTAGAGATCACTTTCACGGGCCTCGGCGAAGAGGTCCGGCCCGCGCATGGCCAACTGCATGGAGCAGGTAAACTGCCTTTCGGGCATGCGGCGGTGGTCGTGTTCGAGGGTCACGCGGGCATCAATGGCGCGGCCATCGAGATGATCCAGTTGTTCGAGCTTCTTTACGACGCGGTCTTCGAGAGTTTTGGTAAGCGTAACATTATGTGTCGAAAGAATCAATTTCATCACAATCAACATGCCGTTAAGAACGCAAAAAATCCAGTTTTTTGCGTCAAAAATCTTGTCATTCACAGGCTGTGGATTACAATGAGCACATGGCTCAAGGCTTACAACTGTCGCAACGGTTGACGCAATCGCTGGTGCTGGCACCGCAATTGCAGCAATCGTTGGCGCTGCTGCAGGCGCCGACTTTGGAATTAAAGGCGCTGATCGAGCACGAAATGGAGCAAAACCCCGTGCTTGAAGAAGTGGCATCGACAGACATGGAATTACGCGAAAAGTCCGGCGATGACGATGGCGACGTTTCGGCGCCGACGGACGCCGCGGAAGAAGCGGCTTTCGATGCGGCGGCGGACGGGACCATGATGGAAAAAAGCTCGCCGGAGCCAGTGGATGATTTCCAGAAGGAGTTTGAAAGACTGGTGCAATTGGACCAGGAGTGGCGGGATCATTTTTCACAAACGAACGTGCCCATCCGCCAGACGGCCGAGGAAGAGGAAAAACGGCAGTTCATGTTTGATTCGCTGACAGCGGGAACATCGCTGGCCGAATTTTTGATGGAGCAGGTGCGGGAGTCGGATTTGAGCGAGGAACAGCGGGCGCTCGCGGAGACGATTATCGGGAACATCGATGATTACGGTTATCTGAAGGCGACAGTGGAGGAACTGGCAGCGTCAACGCAAACAACGGTGGAAAAGATTTCGGAAGTGCTCAAAATCGTCCAGTCGTTTGATCCGCCGGGCATCGGCGCGCGGGATTTGCGCGAATGCCTGATGTTGCAATTGGAACGCATCAAGCAGCAGGATTCGCTGGAGTACGCGATTGTGCGGGATTTCATGGACGCGCTGGGCAAGCGGCGCATCCCGGAAATCGCGCGCGGAACGAACCGGACGATTGTGGAGGTGCAGGAATCGCTCTCGAAAATCGCGCGGCTGGAGCCGCGGCCTGGACGGGCTTTTTTACCGGATACGGACCAGTATGTGCTGCCGGAAGTGTTTGTGCAGAAAAACGGGGATGATTATTCAATCACCACGAATGACGAGTATATCCCGCACTTGCGAATCAGCAATGTGTACAAGGATTTGATGGCGCAGGGGGAAAATTCGAGTGAGGTGAAAAATTACATCCGCGAAAAAATCCGGGCGGGAAAATTTTTGATCAAGAGTTTGCACCAGCGGCAGCAGACGATTTTAAATATCGCAAAAGAAATTGTGAAGCGGCAACGGGAGTTCATGCAAAAGGGCGTTTCCTGTTTGAAGCCGATGACGATGGCGCAGATTGCGGAGGTCGTGGGGGTGCATGAAACGACCGTGAGCCGCGCCGTTTCGGGCAAGTATATGCAAACGCCGCAGGGGATTTTTGAGATGCGATTTTTCTTCACGGCCGGTCTGCAGACGGCGAGCGGCGACGGGGTTTCCAATACGAGCGTGAAGGACATGATTGCCGAGATTTTTAAAAACGAGGACACGGCCAAGCCCTTGTCCGACCAGGAGGTTGTGAAGATGCTCGGGGAAAAGGGAATTACGATTGCGCGGCGCACGGTCGCGAAATACCGGGACGAACTGGGGATCCTGCCATCAAATTTGCGGAAGGTTTATTGATTTCGTCGAGTCTCGCGACGCGTCATCCGCAGAGCCATTTCAAATTTCTGATTTGAAATCTCAAATATCCAAACGCTTAATTTGAAATGTTAGGTGGGCGGGGTTTGACAATGGGGCGGCTGACGTTTTTCAACCGGTCGCGCACCATGTCTGCGCGCATCAAATCACGTTCCTCGGCAGTGAGTTTGTCCGAGAATTGTTTTTGCAAATGCGCGGGCTGGGTGATGAAAAACAATTCGTCCACGAGGGAGCGTTCCGCGCCGGGGAACAGCCCCAAGTCCACGCCGAGTCGCAGGAGCGAGAGAAGATTCATGGTCTCCTTTGAGGAGATACTGTGAGCGTTGGCCAAGATACCGTAAGCGCGGCCGATGTGGTTGTAAACGGTCTTGGGCTTTTTCTCTAAAAGCATGAGGCGCGCGTTTTCTTCATGCTCGATAATTTGGGCGAGGACTTTTTCCAGGCGTTCGACAATCATGCTCTCGTTTTCGCCGAGAGTCATCTGATTGGAAACCTGGAAGACGTTGCCGAGGGCTTCGGTGCCTTCGCCATACAATCCGCGCACGGCGAGGCCGAGCTTGTTGACGGATTGGATAATGGGATTGATTTGCTCGCCGAGCACGAGGCCGGGCAAATGCAACATGGCGCTGACGCGAATGCCGGTGCCGAGATTAGTAGGGCAGGCGGTCAGATAGCCGAGGTCAGCATCGAAAGCATAATCCAATTTTTTTTCCAGGGATGAATCAAAAGCATCAATGGCGGTCCAGGCTTGCTTGAGTTGGAGGCCGGGGCGGAGGGCTTGCATGCGCAAATGGTCTTCCTCATTAATCATCACGGAGAAGGTTTCTTCCCGGTTCAAGACCAGGCCGCTGCCGGTGTTTTTGGCGGCGTGTTCACGACTGATAAGATGGCGCTCGACGAGGATTTGCTTGTCGAGGGCGCCGAGGTTGTCCATGGCTTCGGAATAGGAATCGCTCATTTCCGGCAGGCTTTCGACAGCAGGACGGATGGTATCTAAAATTTTGACGCGTTCATTTTTTTTGGCCCAGCCGGGGAAGGCGGCGTCTTTGAGATTGCGGGCGAGGCGGACGCGGCTGGACATGACGATGCGATCGTGCGGCCCGTGGCGGCGCGCCGTCTCGGCCGGTGGCGAAAGAAATGTATGAAGGTCATTCATCTTCACTTTTCTTCGTGATTCGCGATTATCTTGTCAAATTTTTTGGCGCGGGTGAGCGCTCGCTAATTTGTCTAATTTCATCGCGCAATTGCGCGGCTTCCTCAAAATTTTCCGATTCGATCGCCTTTTCCAATTTCTTTTGCAACTGATTCAGGCGATCGGCATTTTCGGTTGTGGCGCGGAGCGCTTCCGGGGCTTTGCCAACGTGGCGGGTGCCTTTATGCATGGTTTTGAGCAACCCGCTCAGGCCTTCGGAAAACGTCCGGTAACATTCGGGACAACCGAGCCGTCCGGATTTTTTAAAATCCGCTTGCGTAAATCCGCAGCGGGGGCACTTGATTTCAGCGCCGCCGGCGGCCTGTTCGATTTCCTGTGCTGCCCCCAATCCTAGCATTAAGTCTGCCAACGCAAAGCCGGCGGGGTCATTGACGCCCTTGGCTTTAGCGCAATCATCGCATAAATCTAGCTTTTGCATCTTATCCCCAACGATTTGAGTAAGATGGACGGTGGCCGGTTTCTCTTTGCAAATAGAACACTGCATTTTAATCAATTCTTTCGTGTAAACATCGAGCGATTAAAGTGTACAACGTAAAGGCCCAAAAAGCGAATGAAATGAATTTTCGCAATCCTGGCAGGTTTATAGGGGGTCACCGGATGTTTCGGTAAGGGCATGGTAATCGGCCACGAGCTTGCGGGTGATATTGCCGGGCTTGCCGGTGCCAATGACGCGCTTGTCTATTTTGATGACGGGCATGATTTCCGCGCCGGTGCCGGTAAGGAAACATTCATCCGCATTGAACAGGTCATAGCGGGTCAGGTTTGGTTCAGAAACGTGGATTCCGCTCAGCCGGGCCAATTCGATGACCGTT
>JASHZU010000274.1 GCA_030042375.1 Verrucomicrobiia bacterium | reverse complement strand
ACAGTTGTAGGCCGGAAGTTTTGGAACGGATTATTCAGGAACATTTGATCGGCGGCAAAGTGGTAGAGGAATTTGCGTTTGCGAGAAATGAATTGATTTAGCCGCAGGCGCTGGCCAAGGTAGGGCGACGCTCTCCGAGCGCGCCGTTCTGCAAAAGGTAGGACGGCGCGCTGCGCCGTCCGTTTCCGACCTCTGACCCCGTTATCTTTCATGTGTTTTTTTCTAAAAAATGCTTAATGGGGCTTAACACAGCTTAATGGAGCTTAATTCCGCTTAATTCGCATTAACGGCCCTTTTAGCAGGAGCCCCCCTCCCCCCCCGGGGGGTCTTGAACAGGGTTGACCTGCCTTGAACTGCCTTGAACAGGGTTGAAAATTCCAGCGAGGATGGAGGATGGAAAACATCCAAATTCCAACATCCAAGCTCCAGAGAACGTCCAAATACCAAACCCCAAAATTGGAGGTTAGAGCCTTGGAGCTTCTCTTGTGATTGGAACCTGGGCTTTGGAGCTTCGGCTCTGCCATCTCCCATCTCCCAACTGCCATCTTCTTTTTCATGGGCGCATTTTAGCCGACGCGCCGTTTTTTTCTTAGTTCCCGAATACCTTAAAACGGAGGCCAAAACCCTCCGAGAATTTCGAAAAGTGTTGCCACGATAGAAAGGCCAATTGCCTTGTCAACCACTGCGTTAAATCGCTTGCCCCAGCTGCTTACGTCGCAACCGGTGGTGCTGGTGTTTTCAATTTGACATTTTCTTTTTTTCTGAAGCAAATGGTCTTTTGAGCACAAACAAGCAGCGGCTGGTCATCGATCAATCAACAAGACGAAGCAATCATTGCGAGAAGTGGCGTTATATGAAGCATCGGATAGTGCTATTTTGTATGCTTGTTACGACGAATGCCTTTGCGGGTGATTTGACAAATTCACCTGGCGACCCAGTTGCTTTTTTCAAGCAGGCAATTAGTGCCCCGCCAGATGTTGAAGAGTTTAATGTAAGGGAGTACGGTTTTATCGGAAAAGCATCTTGTCGTTTTACTGGAGCAAGGGCGGGAGAAAACTATTTTCTACAAGCGTTCTCTGACACTAATGGCGCTAATGCTCTTGCAGCCCCCAGGAGACTATCAGCAGCCGGCAGATCAGGGGCTACCCAATACGAATTCAGTCAAAACGCTGTCAGTTTTGCCTTTGGGTCGAATGGATTTACAGCAGTCCTCGGAGTTGAGTTTAATACGACGCGGCAGATTCTGGATATGGGACTGGGCGAGGTAGAGCCGGAGAGCGTAAAATGGGATGGTGACACGTTTACAGCATCAAATTTCTTTGGACGATTTGAATACGGTGAATTGAACGTCTCTAATGGCCTTCCCTCCAGACTGGAAATCAGTGCCGCTAAGGGTTCGCCCCCGTATAAGGAGATCGACTACACATATCCTGACCCTCCGTCATCTTTTAATGGCTTTCCTGCGAAAATTTCAATCTTGCACGAGTCCGACGGCGCGTTAATTCCAGAGGTGGAGATGCAATTCGATTCAGTTCAGTTATCAGCCGAACCTTTGCCGGACAATTTTTTTGCGGCGGCGCAGTTTGTTACGCCAAATATCCTGTACACCAATATATATAGTAATTCGGATGTCTATGCGCAGCTCCGTCGCGGCCATACGGTGACGATGGCGAAAGTGCCCGATTCTATCATGAAATCGGGCGAATAGCCTGCTTCCACCTTCGCTAAAGCTACGATGGACAGGACGCGGTCAACCTTGGGCTGAATGATGGAACTCCTTTGGACTTGGCGAAGGCAGGTTCATCCCGCCTCCACGATTTTGGAAGCCTGCGGAAGGCTATTGAAGCCTATAGAAGGCCCGGGGGTATTTCGAGGATGAGGAAGAGGATGAGGACGAGGAGGATTGCGAAGCTAAAGCATATCCGCGGCGAGAACGCGGACGGTTTCTTCGAGGGAGGTCTGGCCGTGGATGACGCGTTGCAGGCCGTTTTGCCAAATCGTTTTCATGCCGTGCTGGATGGCGATTTCCTCCAGTGCGGATGTGGGCAATTTTTTCAGGACAGCTTCGCGGAAGGGTTCGTTTACCACGAGCAGTTCGGTAACAGGTAGGCGGCCGTAAAAACTGGTGTGCGCACAATGTTCGCAGCCGGTGCCGTGGCAGAATTGCGCCTGCGGCACGAGTTCCTCGGGAATGACGCGGAGCTGGCTGGGCTCAGGCATGTAAGTCTGGGAACATTGCGGGCAATTGCGTCGCACCAGGCGCATCCCCATCACGCCCAAAATGGCTGATGCGAGCATGAAGGGCTCAATTTCCATATTGATGAGGCGCGTGAAGGCGCCCGCCGACACGCCTGAATGGATGGTGCTCAAGACGAGATGCCCGGTCAGCCCGGCCTGCACGGCGATGCCCGCGGTTTCCGGGTCGCGAATTTCGCCGACCATGATGACCTGCGGATCCTGCCGCATGATGCTGCGCAGGGCGGTAGCGTAAGTGAATTCCTGTGCGGGATTGATTTGCGTCTGGCTGACCATCGGGAGATTGAACTCCACGGGATCTTCGACGGTATTGATGCTCACGCTGGAGCCGTCGCGTTGCGTAATATGGCAGAGCGCGGAATACATCGTGTTCGTTTTGCCCGAGCCGGTGGGGCCGGTGAAGAGCAGCAGGCCACTGGAACGTTTCAACAAGCGTTGCAATCCTTTGACGGTGTCATCGTCAAAACCGAGCAGGCCCAGGTCAAATTGCCGGTCGCGCGGGTCGAACAAGCGCACGACAATTTTCTCGCCGCGCGTAGTGGGAAAAATGGAGACGCGCAACTGCACGCCGTCCAGCTCCGGGCCGCCGAGCGCCACGCCATCCTGCGGCGTACCGGTCTGGTAGGTAACGAGATTGGCCATGACCTTGAAACGGATGGCGATTTTATCGAGCAACTCAAGTGGCAGATGGGCGACCTCGACGAGCACGCCGTTGACGCGCGCGCGCACGGCAACGGATTTTTCCCATGGCTCGACATGGAGGTCGCTGGCAGCCAGCTTGATGGAGTCCTGCACCATACAGTTGACGAGCACGCTGATCTCGAAATTTTGGGCCGCGCTTTCGGACTGGAGATATTGCTCAGTGTAGCTCATGTGATGAAAGACGCTGGCAGGAGGATAGAAGGGCAGCCGCAAAAGGCAAGCGCCGCACGCCGCGTAAAATTTTTAAAGAAAAAATGTAACAAAAGGTATGAAATGTTTAAGTACATGGCATGTCTAAGGTAATAGTCGATCGTATTAAAACCTTCAGGATAATGAGATTATGCCGTTAAAATGGGGTGTGTATGGGGTGTGTAGAACGTTTTTGTACTCGACTTTCGCTGTTTTAAGTGTGACGGTATAAACAATTTGGGAAATTAGTCGGAGAAATAAATGGCCAGGCTCTTGATTAAGACTGCGGGATTGGAAGAACAGGTGCTCGAATTGCGGCCGGGAATTAACCGCGTGGGACGCAGCCCGGACAGCGATTTTGTCATCAATCACTCCACTATCTCTTCGAACCACGCCGAAATCACCTTGTCGGCGGATGGCGTCTTGCTGCGGGATTGTCACTCCACGAACGGCACATTTGTGAACGGCGATCCAGTCAAGGAAGCGCGATTACTCCAGGGCCAGACTGTGACGTTTGGCGAGGTGGACTTATTCGTGGAATCCACAGAAGCGAACGTGGTGATCCCGGAATACGAACGGCCGCGTCCGAAACCGCCGGTGGTGCAGGCAGATGGCGGCATGATTTGCCCGCGGCACAGCCAGGCGCAGGCCAAGTACAAATGCACGCATTGCAGTGAAATCATGTGCAGCGAATGTGTGCACGTATTGCGCCGCAAGGGCGGCAATCCGTTATTTCTATGTCCGCTGTGCAGCCACAAATGCGAGCCGATTCAAATTATTGGCGAGAAGAAGAAACGCAGCTTCGTGGAGTTCCTGCAAGACACGGTAAAACTGAAATTCAAGTCCACCGTCAATCGGAGCAATACAAAGAAATAAACCGGTGCTGAACGGTTTATTTTTTGAAGTTCCCCTACAAGGAGTGTGCATCCGCAAAACGCACGGTAATGGCTACAGTCATTGCATTTCGCATTGGTTTTTTGTGTTAAACAGTCCTAAACGTGAGGAAATCCCACATGGCATATGATTGGCTAATAGTTTGTTAAGTAATTAAGAGTTCTAACAAACAAGGAGATTATGAAACTAATTGTCTTGAAAAGAATCGTTTTGGCAGCGGCACTTTGTGTTTTTGCCGCGCCGGCATTTGCCGACGACATGAGTTCAACCAATGTGCCGCCAACGGTAATCACTCCCGCGGATTTTGCCTGGGACGCATCTTTGATCAACCTCAAGGAAATCCGACTGGGAGAAGTGGCGCAGACCAATTCACAAAATCCGGACGTGCAGGAATTCGGCCGGCACATGGTGCGCGACCATAGCCGCATGAATGACCGGTTGATAAAAATTGCGCAGGCAGAGGGACTGACCCTGCCGGACACGAACACGTTTTATGTCCCGGTAACGGCGCCGGAAAACAAACCCGCAACGGAATTG
>JASHZU010000273.1 GCA_030042375.1 Verrucomicrobiia bacterium | reverse complement strand
GCCGGCAAGCTGTTGGTTCCTGCCATCAACGTCAACGATTCCGTTACCAAATCCAAGTTCGACAACCTCTACGGCTGCCGCGAATCGCTCGCGGACGGCATCAAGCGCGCCACCGATGTCATGGTCGCCGGCAAGGTCGCCGTCGTTTGCGGTTATGGCGATGTCGGCAAAGGCTCGGCGCATTCGCTGCGCGGGTTTGGCGCGCGCGTCATTGTCACGGAAATCGATCCGATCAATGCGCTGCAGGCTGCCATGGAAGGCTTTGAAGTCACCACTGTCGAGGACACCCTCGGCACCGCGGATCTTTACGTCACCACCACCGGCAATTGCGACGTCATCACCCTGGAACACATCCTGAAGATGAAAGACCAGGCCATCGTCTGCAACATCGGCCATTTCGATAATGAAATTCAGGTGGACCGCCTGAATACCGCCAAAGGCGTGAGCAAAGTGAATATCAAACCGCAAGTGGACCGCTACGACCTGCCCGGCGATAAGAGCATTTATTTACTCGCCGAAGGCCGCCTGGTGAACCTCGGTTGCGCCACGGGCCATCCGAGCTTCGTTATGTCCAACAGCTTCACCAACCAATGCCTCGCGCAATTGGACCTGTGGAAAAATCGCGATACCAACCAGGTCGGCGTCTATCGTCTGCCGAAGAAACTGGACGAGGAGGTCGCCCGCCTGCACCTCGAAAAAATCGGTGTCAAGCTCACAAAGCTTTCGAAGAAACAGGCCGATTACCTCGGCGTGCCAGTCGAAGGGCCTTACAAGGCCGAGCACTACCGCTATTAATTCTTTAATTAGAAACAAAAAAGGCGAACGGAAATCCCGTTCGCCTTTTTTATTTCATTCCGTCGTAATCAATTTATCTTCCGCCGGATTTTCTTCGATCCGGATGTCTTTGTATTCGTCAATGAGTCCGCCATTGTGTATCTGCAAGGCAAACGGACCCACCTTGCCGGCGTCCGGCACGTTGAAATCCAGAACTTCGTAAGCCTTGGTGCCCGGCGGCTGTGCCACCGCCATACGCGCTGTGCCGTTGGTATTCACCAGGATTTCCACCTGGCTCCATTGCTTCTCATCGAATTTCGGATGCGGCAACCTTGTGAACTCGTTAATGCCACCATTGTGTTTGGCATCGCCTCCGTTGTTTTTGCCGGGGCGATAATCCCAGGACCCGCCGTTGGGCACCTGGAACTGAACGCCGCCTTGGGCGTCTTTGCCATCCGCCACGGGATAACAATAAATTAAAACGCATGCCCGATGATCATGTTTCGGAGGCGGGGTGTAGGAGACATGCCGCATCGTGAAAATAATCCGGTAATTGCCGTAGGATTGCGCCGTGGAAAGCGTTCCGCGGCCCGCGCCCAGGCTGGCCAGCGCGCCGTCTTTAACCGTCCAGACCGTCGTCTTGTCCACCTCGTTGGTTCCTTTTTGGCCGGCTTCCCAGCCGTCGAGCGTCGAGCCGTCAAAGATTGGCGTCATCTTGCCGATTTTATCCAGCGTCTCCGGGGACAGCGGAGTGGGCGGCGGGAATGACGGCGCGTTCGTCGCGGTTTGGGCAAACAATTTTGCCGAGAACAACAGCGCGAGTACTAGTATGCAATTTTTTTCATAGCTCAGGTGTAAAGATTTTGTTTGTGATGCAAACAAAATGAAAATGTCCGTGGCAAAAATCAATAGCTTTTCCTTAACTAATCTGCTAGAACATCCTAGTTTAAACGTTCTAATCCAAACGATTGGCGCGCGGCGGACTCAGCAGGGCAGAATTGAATCGCTATTAACAAATGATAAAGAAAATTTCGTTGGCTCGAGTCGCCCGGTTGTTTTTCGTTCTTGGTTTGACCGCGTATGTCTTCTTGTGCGTCTTCATGGCTTTGGATCAACGGTCCTTTATCTATCATCCCCGGGCGTTTGACTCGCAGGAAGTAGACCGGATGGCACGGTTTGCCGGGCTCGAGCGCTGGACCAATTCCGCCGGTGAGAATATCGGGTTCAAAAGCCTCTCGCCGCGGCAGCCTTCGCAAGGCAGTGTCCTGTTGTTGTATGGCAACGGAAACATCGCCACCGGCAGCGCGCATTACGCGAATGATATCCACGCCGTTGCCCCGCTGGATGTCTATATCCTGGAATATCCCGGCTACGAGGACCGGCCGGGTCCAACCACGGAAGAGAACCTTTTTGCCGCCGCGAGCAACGGCCTGCAAATGATCCCCACGAACAAGCCGGTTTATCTCGTAGGCGAATCGCTCGGCTCAGGCGTGGCTTCGTATTTGGCGGGCGCCTATGCCGACCGTATCGCCGGCATGGTTTTAATTTCGCCATTCAATCGCCTGGCGGCCGTTGGCCAGAATCATTTTCCGATGCTGCCGGTCTCGCTATTGCTGACAGACCAGTTTCCTTCCGAAGAATTTTTGCATAACTATCGCGGCAAAGTGGGTGTGACGGTGGACGGCCACGACGACATTGTGCCGGAAGAATTCGGCCTGCGCCTTTACAACGGCTACAATGGCCCCAAAAAACTTTGGCAATTCCCCGGCGGCGCCCACTGCCAAATCACGGAAGCGGCAACCGATTTTTGGACCGAAGCCATCACCTTTTGGCAAACGCACTGAATTAATCCTCCTCGTCTTCGAAAATGTGGGGTGAGGGACACGCGCGTCCCCTGTCGTCCCTGAATCAAAAAGTAATTTTTAAAAAAAGCCTGCAATAGCCTTGGGATGCTAACCCTCCTTTATGGGTCCATGATGGTGTTTTCCATATGTCCCAATAGTGAGAACGAATGTCCTTTTAACCGGTAGAAAGATTGATACTGAAACCTTAATATTTTGACTTTAGTTAATTAATAAAAATACGGCTTATGAAAATGCTTCGATTCCCAAAAGTCATACTGGCTCTTTTGCTGTCAGTTGCTGCAGTCACTGTCACATCCACAGCCAAAGCCCAAATAACCTGCGACAATTGGACCTCCGGCGGTTCCACCAGCCAGAGTTTTTACGACTGCGACTTTTCAAACGGCAGCAAGGGCGGCACTTATGAAAATTCATATGGCTGCTATGACAATAGCTACAACGACGTCTGCACCATCACCTATACCGGTGGCAATTGCTATTCGGGACCTTGCACTATTGTTTTCGTGTGCAGCAATGGCTCATACTATTGCAATATCGATAGCTGGAATGGTACAGAATCTATCCAATGCGATGATATCCCCAAAAATTGCGAGGATATCTATATTTGCAAAACTCCTCCCGCCACTGTGAGCGCCGTCCCCGAGCCATCCACGGTGGTGGCAGGTCTTCTCATGCTAATACCGTTCGGCATCAGCGCGGTAAGGATCTTGCGCCGACACAAAGCGGCTTGAGACGTCTACGTCTTTATCGTCAAAACCGCTGACGTGCTCAGTCTCGCGCCGGAATCTGCTCAAGAATTGATCCCGGCCTCGCTTCGGAACGGATTGTCTGACGAACAAAATAGGCTCCTGTTTAGCACGCCAGATATCTGCTTGCGTTCATTTTAAAGGTAAAGGGTCATAAAGGGAGTGCTCCACATTCGCAGAGAAACCCCACGACTTCTGGCCTCTGTCCTTCGTCTTCAGTTTTTTCGACCTGCGTAAGGCTATGCCAGCTACCCTCGGAGGGGAGGCATTTTCTCCGCTGCAACCCTTCAACAATTCAACGGTAACCATTAGCGTTAATTCGCGAAATTCGCGTCAAACCAATATGAAAAATGATTGAACCAAACCCCATTCAAAATTCATAATCCACAAATGCAACTGGCCACGGGAAAACAGATTTCCATCTACAGGATGGGAAAATTGTTTTTTCTTTTTGGGCTCATCGTTTATTTCTTGTTCGGTATGCTCATGGCTTTTGCCCAGCGCTCGTTTATTTATCATCCCCAGGTTTTTAGCACGGCCATGGTGGAGCAGATGGCGCAGTCTGCGAGACTCGAACGCTGGACGAATGCGGCCGGCGTAAACATCGGCTTCAAACGAATGTCGCCGCAGCAACCCTCGCAGGGCAGTGTCATGATGATGTACGGCAATGGCAGCACGGCGACGGATAGCGGCTACTACGCGGACAATATCCAGGCCGTCGCCCCGCTGGACATGTATATCCTCGAATATCCCGGCTACGAAGACCGCCCCGGCAAACCGACGGAAAAGAGCCTGTTCGCCGCCGGCAGCGAAGGACTGGAAATGATCCCGACCAACAAACCGATTTACCTCCTCGGCGAATCGCTCGGCTCCGGTGTCGCGTCATATTTGGCCGGAACTTATACGAACCGGATTGCGGGCATGATTTTGCTCTCGCCCTTTAACAAGCTCACGAGCGTGGCTCAGTATCATTTCCCGGTCCTGCCGGCCTTTATCCTGGTGGATAAATATCCCTCGGAAGATTATCTGCGCCACTATCACGGCAAGGTCGGCATCACCGTGGACGGCCGGGACGTCGTTGTGCCGGAAAAATTTGGCCTGCGCCTTTACAATAGCTATGACGGGCCGAAAAAACTTTGGCAATTTCCCGAAGGCGGCCATTGCGAAATTCGGGAACCGGCGGCAGAATTTTGGAAAGACGCGATTGATTTTTTACAAACCCCTTAACCCCCCCCATTCACATAAAATGTATCGTATTGGCATTGATCTCGGCGGCACGAAAATTGAAGGCATCATCCTCGATGAAGAGGGCAAGGAACTTTTCCGCAAGCGCATTGATACGCAGCAGGAACTCGGCTATCGCCATATCCTGGGCCGAATCCAGGAAATTTACGGCGCGATGCTCGTGGAAATCCGGCAGCAGCGGCACACCTTCGGCATCGGCACGCCCGGGGCCATCTCCCCAAAGACCGGTCTCCTCAAAAATTCCAATACCGTTTGCATGAACGGCCAGCCGGTGAAAGCCGATTTGGAAAAATTGCTGGGCCGCAAAATCGAAATCCAAAACGATGCAAATTGTTTTGCCATGGCGGAGGCGTTGTACGGCGCGGGCGGCGAGAAAGACATGGTTTTCGGCGTCATCATCGGGACGGGCTGCGGCGGCGG
>JASHZU010000272.1 GCA_030042375.1 Verrucomicrobiia bacterium | reverse complement strand
CATGCTTAAACTAGGTGTCAATATTGACCACGTGGCAACCATCCGCGAAGCGCGTTATCGCGGCCGCGGATTTGGCGAGCCGGATCCAGTCGAAGCGGCCAGAATTTGTGAGGCGGCCGGGGCGCATGGCATCACCGCCCACCTGCGCGAAGACCGGCGGCACATCCAGGACCGCGATGTGTGGAAATTGCGCGAGGTCGTGAAACGATTGAACCTGGAAATGGCCAACGCGCCGGAAATTATTTCCATTGCACTGAAATTGAAACCGGACATTGTCTGCATCGTCCCCGAACGGCGGCTGGAAGTGACCACCGAGGGCGGATTGGATGTGGCGGCCAATGAAAAGTCCCTGGCGGAAACGCGCAAAAAAATGAATGATGCGGGCATTGATGTCAGCCTGTTCATCGCGCCTGACGAAAGGCAGATTGAGGCCAGCGCGCGCGTGGGAAGCCAGTTCGTGGAATTGCATACCGGCCAGTTTGCCGAAGCTTTTCTGGAAAAATCGTCCTATGGCGATCATATGTCGTTGCCGGAGTTGCAATACCTGATTTCCGGCGCGAAGCAGGCACATGCCCTGGGCCTGGGCGTGAACGCGGGGCATGGTTTGAATTATGAGAACCTGCCGGCCCTTTTTGCCGTGCCGCACCTGGTGGAGTTAAACATTGGCCACAGCATCGTCAGCCGCTCGATTTTTACGGGAATGGAAAAGGCTGTCGCAGCAATGTTGAGCTTGATGAAAGGTTACAAAGGGTGAAGATTACGGGGAACCATGCCTGAAATTGCCTGTCAAAAATGATTCTTGGTATTGGCATTGATATTATCGAAGTGGCGCGCATTGCCGCGTCGCTGGAAAAATTTGGGCATCGCTTCGGGAAACGGATTTTGTCACCGGACGAAATTGCCTATTGCCTGGCGCACCGGCATCCGGCGCCATTCGTTGCGGCGCGATTTGCGGCCAAGGAAGCCATCTCCAAAGCGTTTGGCACGGGCATCGGCGTGCAACTGGGCTGGCAGGACATGGAAATCGCGCACCGGGAAAGCGGCGAACCCTATGTCATTTTGCACGGCAAAGGGAAAAATTTATTCGAGTCGCGCCGGGCCAAAAATTTATTCGTCAGCATCAGCCATACGGAAGCTTACGCGGCCGTGACGGCGGTTTTGGAAGGATAAGAGCTGTTTGCATTTCGCTTTAAATCCGCTTTCTCCTTTTTCCCTGGCGCGTTTTCCGCCAAACTCCGGCCATGGAAACAGCCGTTGCGGCGATCCTGCTTTTCGCGGGCGCGAGTTTCTTCTTTGCGCTGGCGGAAACGGCCTTCTTTTCCTTGAGCAACTGGCAGGTCCGCCAGCTCGCCGAGAAATATCCGCGACGGGGCAAAATTGTTGGCGAACTGCTCGAACGGCCCGATGACCTGCTGGCCACGCTCGCCCTGGGCAACACCTTCGCCAATGCCGCGGTCATTGCGGCCACGCTTTGGGTCATCTTTGACGCGCAACGACCGTTTTTCCTGACGCTGGCCACACTCGTCGCGCTGGTCCTCATTGGCTGCGAAGTTTTTCCCAAAACCCTGGCCGTGCGCCAGCCGGAGCGATGGGCATTGCACGCGGTCTGGCTGCTCTTAATATTTCAAAGAATCACCAAGCCACTGCACAGCGCCGCGCAATGGCTCGATTCCCTGCCCTTTGTAAAAATTCCCCGAAGAAGCGCGACGGCATTGCCGGAAGCGGAGTACCAGGAGCTGCTGGAAATGGCTTTCCAACAGGGCACGCTCGGCGAATCGGAAAAGGAAATCATCCTGCAAATCATCAGCCTGGACCGGCGCACGGCGCGTGATGTGATGCGCCCGCGCGCGGCCATGGCCTGCATCCCGGACACTGCGACGGTCGAAGAAATGATCGCTGCGGCAGAGAAATTCAGGCATCGCCGCCTGCCAATGTATGACGAAACGCCCGATACTATCGTCGGCATCCTAAATACGCGCGCCTTGTTGCTGGATCCGAAAACCGACCTGGCGGATGTCATTGAATTTCCTTCGTTCGTACCGGAGAGCATGAACCTCCTTAGCCTGTTTCAAAGCCTGCAAAAACAACAGCGCGGCATGGCGGTGGTGCTCAACGAATTCGGCGGGGTGGCTGGAATTGTCACGATGCAGGACATCCTCGTCCAGCTAGTCGGAAAAATCCAGGCCGCCGCGCCCGTGGAAGGTTTTGTGATAGAAAAATTGGGGCCGGCGGATTGGCGGGTGAATGGCGCGATGCGACTGGAGGATTTTCGCCGCGAATTTCCCGCATTAGGCGAAGTGGCAGAAGTGGAAACGATGGGCGGCTTGCTGACGCATCTGCTCGGCGTGGTTCCGGAGCAGGGCGAGTCGGCCACTTTTCGCAATTTGAAACTGACGGCCCACGCCGTGGACGAGCGGCGTGTGCAGGAACTCATGGTGCACCGCCTAAAATGACTTTTAACCTCACATCAAACACCGTCACTTTAATCGTACTGGTTCCATGCCTGTTCGTATCGTTTCTTCTCTCGGGCATGGAGGCAGGCGTTTTCGCGCTGAACCGTTTGCGCGTGCGTCGGCTGGCGCGCGCGGGCCGGCCCTCGGCCAAATCGTTGAATCATTTCCTCGAAAATCCCGAAAAATTCCTGTGGACGATTCTCGTGGGCAATACCCTGGCCAATTTTTTGATTTTGGGGCTGGCGCTTACCAAAATTCACGAATGGTTCAGGGGCGATGATCCATTAATCGCCGTTCTTTTTGCCGTGACAGTTTTTTTATTTTATACGTTGTTCGATTTGCTCCCCAAAATGCTGTTCCGCGCGTTTCCCAATGCGCTGAGCCTCGGCACAGCGAATATCTTTCGGCTCCTTTATTATCTGCTCAGCCCGCTCGTGATGGTTGTCGAAGGCATTTCCAACATCATTCTGCGATGGACCGGCGGCCGCGCGTTCACCGGGCAGCTTTTCGGCAACCGCGAGGAAATGCGCGCGCTCATGCAGGAATCGGCGCTGGCGCTCACGGACGAAAAACGCGCGATGATTAACCGCGTGCTCGATTTGCAAAATTTCACCGTTCATCAAATCGCCACTTCCCTGGCCCGGGTTGCCACCATTGAAAAACAGACGTCCATTGGCGACGCCCTGGCACTGGCGCGGGAAAAAAAATTCTCCCGCTTTCCGGTTTGGGAAACGCGTGATGGCCGGCGCCGTATCGCGGGCCTTTTTTTGCTGGGACCATTGCTCTTTCGCAATGATGTCGATATGACCAAGCCGGTGTCCGCGCATATGACCCCCGCGCTGTTTGTGAACGAAAACATGCGCCTGGAAATTGCGCTGCGCCTGATGCAGCGCGCCGGCCACCGGCTGGCAATTGTGCTCGCGCGCAATGGCAAGGAAATCGGCGTTCTCTCGATGGAAGATATTTTAAGGGTTTTGTTCGGGGAGGTGAGGTTATGAATGCGATGATTATCGTCGCGTTAAAAATCCTGGCCGTTGTTGCCCTGGTGCTATTGAACGGCTTTTTTGTAGCGGCGGAATTCGCGCTCGTCCGCATCCGCGAAACGCAATTAGACACGCTCGCGACGAAAAACCAGCTCCGCGTGCGGACCGCGCGGCACATTGTCCGCCATCTCAATTCCTATTTGAGCGCGACGCAACTGGGCATTACGATGGCCAGCCTGGGCCTGGGCTGGATCGGTCAATCTTTTTTCGCCACACTTTTTTCGCCCTTGCTGGACATGCTCGGCGTCCACTCCCCGACGTTGGAAAATTCTCTTTCGTTTATCATTGGGTTCAGCCTGCTAACGTTTTTTCACATCACCGCCGGCGAACTGGCGCCCAAATGGTTTACAATCCAAAAACCGTTGCCGGTGGCGTTGTGGTCGGCCCTGCCGTTGCGCTGTTTTTATATCGCGTTTTATCCGTTCAACCGCCTGCTGAATCTCGCGGCGCGGGTGCTGCTCAAACAAATTGGCATCGAACCCGATGCCTCGCCGGAACGCGGGCAGTCGGAGGAAGAATTGCGCCTGATGCTCGCAACGGCGCGCGGCGGCGCGGCGCGCGGACGCACCATTGCCCTCAATGCGCTGGATTTGCGGAACCGCAGCGCCCGCGAAATCATGCGCCCGCGGCAGGACATCACGGTACTGGACACCAATGCCACGCTCGCTGATTGCATCGCCTTCATTGAAAAAACCCGCTACTCGCGCCTACCCATTTGTGAGAATGGCGACCCGGACAAAATACGCGGCATTATCCACGTCAAAGAAATTTACGCGCAACGCGACAAGGCAAAGACCGTGGCGGACCTAATACCGCTGGCACGCAAGCCGATTTACATTCCGGAAACGGCGCCGCTCGAGAAATTGCTTCACCT
>JASHZU010000271.1 GCA_030042375.1 Verrucomicrobiia bacterium | reverse complement strand
GTCCAGGTACGTCTGCGCCGCGGCGGCATCCAGATGGTGCTCACTCACAAATTTTGCGGCGCGTTCCTGCACTTCATCGGTCAGGGCGGTAAACCCGCGCACGTCGGCAAAAAAAACGGTGACTTCCCGCCGCGCGCCGCCCAGCGCCAGCTTTTCCGTTTTAAGCAATTCGTTCATCACATCCGGGGCCACTACTTTGGAAAAAACTGACCTGACCCGGCGCTTTTCCCCTTCCTCAAAAACGGCGCGCCAGGTTACCAGGCTTAAGTGCTCCACCATGACCGCTCCCCCGATCGGAAAAACCAACGGCAGCCACCAGCGGAAATGAATATAAACGAAAAACGCGATGGCCACGTAAGTGATGAGCAGGGCAAAAACGGCCGCGCTGCCCAAAATGGCGCGATGAAAAAACAACGTAAAAAATGTCGTGAGGGCGCCCATCAGAATAATCAGCGCGAGGTCCACCGGGAGAGAAGTGCGATGGATAAAACGGTTGGTAATGATGGAATTGGCCACGTTCCAATGTTTGCTGACGAGCAGGGTGTTATTTTCGAGCGGCGTGGCTCCCTGATCGGTGAGAATGTTGCCTTCGATAGCCGAGCCGACGACGACGAGTTTATCGCGAAAGGGGTTGCTTAACCCGTTGGTCTGGTCTTCCAATCGCAGCTCTTCCTGCTCCAGCAAATTTTCGATTTGCGTCCGAAGCAAACGGGGATCATTCGGTGTCAGTTGCCAATCCACGTAAAAATAGCCGCCGCGATCCACCGGGATGGTCCTTTCCACGCCATTGGCGCCGCGCAAAACAATTTTGCCATCCGCCAAATCTATGTCGGCTTTGTCCAAGTCCAGGCCCAGTTGCCGGGCGGCCAGGATGACGCCCATGTGCCAGACGATTTCATCCGTAAACGCCCGCGCTTTTTCGGGAACGCCGGGCGGCAATGGACTGCCCAGTAAATCAGCCATGGCAAAATTGGTCTGGGCGTCAATGGGGATTTCAATGGTATTCGTCATTCCGGTTTGCCGCAGAATGATTTTTTGTCCCGGGATAACCTGCGCATGGTCCAGATCCAAATCATAATTGGTGGGGTTGGCGAAAAATTGAATGTATGGATGCCACTGGCGGTAAATGCGGAATGCTTTGACACGGCGCAAAACTCCGTCCGAATCCTTTTCCGTCATAATGTCGCCCAGGGCGAGAGCATTAGTCGCAAACAATGGCGGCGGGATAACGCGAGGTGTAATCGCGAGGAGGACGTTGCTGGCGTGGTACAACTCAAACGCAAAATAATCATCGGAGTCCACCAATTGGTTATTCTGCATTAGGATGGGGGCCTGCAGGTCAGGACGCAGTTCACCAAACAGGACATCAAAACCAACGGCTTTGGCGCCTTCGGTGGAAAGTTCGTCAACCAGCCGGCCATAGACTTGCCGCGGCCATAGCAACCCGAAATGAAGGCCGACCTTTCCGTTTAAAACAGCGTCTACGCTTGAATTTTCGATGGAGACAAAAGCCAGGTTGGTCGCGCAAGGCTCGGGAAAATGCAGGGCGGCTTTTGCGCGCAAATCGTAGGTTATCCACTCCAGCCGTTCGAAGAAATCCAAATGCAAAAGCCGTAAAGCACAGACGAGCGCGATGACGATAATGGCCACGAGTAGCGGCGCATGTTTGCCGGGCTTAAATGTCACACCGCCGAAATAAACAAAAAACCAGAGCAACTCAAGGCTGCTCTGGTTGGAAAATTTCTATTGGGGAACTTTTAGGGGGTAGTAACCACAACACCGCCACCTTCGCCTTCGCCGCCGCCACCTTCGCCCTCACCACCGCCGCCACCCTGATTGCCTTGGCCTATGCTGTTCGGCTTTTTGCCCAGACCGGGGGAGATATAGAGGCAGGTTAAATCTTGCGACTGCCAGGTAAACTGGCCATACGACGTTGATGTGGCCGCATAAAACTCGTCCAAAAGTTGGATGGTTTGGGAAGGCAGAGGCCCTACGGTGCCGGTTTGCGGATTATATTCGTTGCCGCCAGTGACGACCACCACGTGCGGCTGTCCATCGGGACCAATGGTTGAAAGCACGATTTCACCGAGCCTCCAATCCGCTTCGTCATCGGCACCCAGGCTGCCATAAGAACCGCGAATACCTGCTACTCCATTGGGAAGCTTGATAATGTATTGCGAATCAGCGGACATCTTCTTGGCGTTGATAAAAACCTTTCCGGCACGCAAATCCAGTTCGGTATCACCGATTGTTTGTGTTCCCGTATCAATCTGGCCGAGTTTGTCCACAGCCAGCATTGTGCCTGATCCCATGCGAATCACATTTTGCTGGGCCACGGCCTTAAGGGAAACGAAGCCGCGAATGTTTGGGTCGGGAGCTACGCTGTATTGCGGCAAGCTTTGCGGATCGGGGTTGCTTTCCGGAATCGCGACAGGTGTGCCGCTTAAAACGAGATCGGCGGTTGAGCCGGTAGCTGTCTCAATGACTGCCCCGGCGCGAAGCACCTTTCCTACCACCAGCGGATGCCACGTGTTGCCATCAATCGAATAACGGGCTTCACCATTAATCGCGACCACGGTGATGGCACCGGGAACTACGGGTGAAGCGGCGCGGGCGACACCGCTGAACACGAGTGCTACCCCCAATACGGCCAGCATTTGGATTTTTTTCATAAACGGCCTTTGCAAGTAAAAAACTATAGTTTCGATAAATATGATGTGTAAACCGCTAAAAGTCAACCGTTAAATCAGCCAAAATCTTCAATATCCGGGCAGTAATGGCGCTTGTCCGGAGGCGTTCCGGGTAAGCCTGTCCACGACAATATCCCAGTACGAATGGGCGATAGTATTGTAATCCCAGTGGAGCCGCCGGGAACGGTCGAACCACACCCGCGCTGCCGGATAATCTCCTGCCTGCACGTAATGCCAGCCGATGTTTGCCACGGTGAAATAGCCGTTGGGATCCAAGGCCTCTGCCTGGCTGTAATAAGGCTCGGCGTCATCATGCCGGTCCAGCCAATCAAGGCACATGCCGTAACCCAGATAATTATAGCCATTGTACGGATCCAATTTCATGGCGCGCGAGTACCAGTCCATGGCAGTTTGGGCCTGCGATTGATAGTCCTGTCCGCCTTGAAAACTTTGGATGCGGTAAAATTCAGCAATTTCATACGCCGTTTCGGCGTTCTTTGGTTCGGCGTCAAACGCCTTCTCCAATAAGGCGATCCGGTCCATTAAAACCAAATTCTCGTTGTCCGCCCGGGCAAGCCAGGCTGATTCCTGCCAGCGCCAGTATCCCTGA
>JASHZU010000270.1 GCA_030042375.1 Verrucomicrobiia bacterium | reverse complement strand
TTTGAGACTTCAAAACAGATTCAACCCGGCGGCAGCGAACTCCAGGACCGCGCAGAATTTTTCTGGAAAGGCCCGAATCTTATTTTAGTTCTGGCTGATGGGGCGGGCGGATTAAGTGGCGGGGCAAGAGCAGCGGAATTTGTTATTGAAAGCGTTAAAGGGCAGATCGATTCTTCGATTGTTAATTCAGAACAGCTTTGCGCATTTCTGACCGCTCTTGATCGTGAAATGTCCTCCAGCGGAACTTTTGGGGAAACAACTTGTGTCATCGTTATTTTATCCGAAAGCGGGATTATTGGAGCAAGCATTGGAGATTCGGGTGCCTTGATACTTTCGAAAGATGAAGTGGATGACCTGACTCAGAGGCAGATTCGCAAGCCTCTTCTCGGCAGCGGACGAGCGTTTGCAACCGGTTTCAACCGCAGTGATTTGGACGGCATATTACTTATTGCCAGCGATGGTCTGCTGAAATACGCGAGCCGGGAAAAAATTGCGGCCACGATCGATGCTTCTGATTTTAACGCCGTTGCCAGCAAGCTTATTGACCTGGTCCGTTATCCATCAGGTGCCCTGCCTGATGATGTTTCTATTTTGCTCGTCCGGAAACCGCCCGAAAAAAGCTGTTAAAAAGCCCTTCATTTTCCTAGCCTAGCTTTGCATGTCTGTCCTGTCGTTTATTTATAGGCAATGGCTAAATAATTGCGAAAGCGATAGCGTATTTATCCGGTCTTATTCCTTTGCTTTTAAATCATTGCGGCGGCTGATTTTGTCAGTCGGAGATCCGGTGATTCAGATGAAAGTGCGAAAGGAGACACTGTGGATGCCTTTTTCCCACATGCTGCCTTACTACGCGCAAGTCGATCCCCAATACGACACTCTTTTGGGACGGCTGGCGGCTTTTATCCGGGCTGGACGCACCCCTGTTTGCGGCATCGATGTCGGCGCCAATATCGGGGATACTGTTTTAGCGTGCGAGCCAACCGACAAAGATAAATTCCTGGCCCTCGAACCTCACCGCGAATATTTCGCCTGCCTGGAACGCAATCTCGGCAGGTTCCCCAATGTCCGTCGTCTCAACTTCGCGTGTGGCAAAAAAGATATCGCCGCATCGGGATTCAACGTGGTCGCCACCCGGGGCACGGCGCAAATTCAGCAGGCCGGTGACAGCGCAACGTCCGTGGCATTCGCGAGCCTCGATACGTTGCTCGAAAGCCATCCTGATTTCAGTGATTGCAACTTCTTGAAGATTGATACCGATGGGCATGATTTCGAGGTCATTAGCGGGGCCAGGAATTTAATCGAGCGGGCAAAACCCGCGGTGCTGTTCGAATGCGACCTTTTCCAAAACACGAATTTCGTGGAAGACGTCGCCAACGTATTTAATTTTTTCGCCCAGGCTGGATACCAGGACGCGCTCATTTACGATAACTTCGGATTTCTTTTGTGCCGGCTCGACCCCAAACAACCGGAGGGATTCGCTTTTGCGCTCTTTCATAAGCTCATCAGCCAAAAATATTACTTCGACGTCCTCATGCTTCCAGAGGGCAGCGCTTTTCTGAATCGCGAAATAGATTATTTCGTCGGCCAGGTGACCGGGGACATTGGCCAAATTGCGGCAAAAAAGGCGGCGGAATCAATCCGGGCGGCCGCGCCCGCCCAGCCTGCATAACCAGTTCAGAGACATGCCAGACTTTCCAAAACTATTGGTCGCCACCGAATTTCCCCCCAATGTCCCGGGCGGTGGCGGCGCGATTGTCCGGCAATTGCTGAAAGACTGGCCCGTGGAAAAACTTTTCTGGTGGAGCTGCCAGCCGGATGTGAATCAGCTTTTTGGACAACGCGTCGCCGGCAATGCGGTCGCGGTCATTCCGCGAAAACTAAACCCTCTTCAGCGGGGCCGCGCGCTGAAATCCTGGTTGCTGGAACATTTCTGGACGCCGTGGGCGGCGCGGCATTTCCGCAACACCCTCAAGGCCTTTCAACCGGAGGCCGTTTGGGTCATTCCCAATTTCTGGAGCATCCCGCCCCTGGCGAACGCCCTGCTCCGGACGGATGTGGCGTTTCACCTTTCCATTTATGACTATCCGGACATTCGCTCGGCGGTCGAGCGCTTCGGCGCGCACCGATGCCGCCGGATGGCCGCACAGGTGGATCAATTGTACGCCCGCGCCCTCACCCGCGATACCATCTCGCAACAAATGACCGACGACCTGCGGGCGCGCACCGGGGCCGCCGGTGGGATAAGCCGCTGTGGACTGGAAGCCGAAGATTTTGGCTATTTGGCTGAGCCACCCAAAATCCAAAACGGCCCGATTCGCATTGCCTATCCCGGGACCGTCATTTCGGAAGAAACCGTTGCGTCATTCGCGAACGTTCTGGGAAAGATTCGCAAGCAACTTCCCCGGCCGCTCACCCTGGATTTTTTTGGAGATCATTCGTACCGTTCGCGGTCCTGGTTTGACTCGGGATGGATGATAGAACACGGCAATTTGGCCGCCGCCGAATTGTTGAAAGAGCTGAAAGAATGTACCTGGGGATTTTCCCCCATGGACTTGACAGACCAAAACGCCCGCTACAATCGGTTCAGCCTTCCCACGAAGTTTGTCAGTTACCTGGCCGCCGGTCTTCCCGTCATTACCCTCGCGCATCCGGAAAGTACGGTCGTCAAAATGGCGTCGCAATATGACGTCGGCCTTTGCGCGACGAATGCCGACCCGGAAAAATTTGGCCCGCAATTGCTGGCGGCGTTGTCAGAGCCCGATCCCAAAACAAAACATCGCCCGGCCCTTCAACGTTGCGCCCTGGCGGAGTTTGATGCCCGCCGTTTGCGCGCCGCGCTCTATGAAAATTTCCGGAAATGCGCTGCGGTTTCCCGGTGACACCTCACATTTGGCTTTCAAACCTCGAGGCGTTAAAGGTAGCTTGTACGCCGTATAAACTCTGAAACGAAGAAAGACCTGACGTATTTGTACAGTGCGGGGGAAAAGTTAAAATTATTCCTTCCCTGCGCGCGGCAGAAATTCTTTCCGGCCCAAAATCTTTTCGCCGGTCCCTTCGTCGGCGAGTTTGGCTATGAACTGATGCAGTGGCAGGGCTTCGTCCGCGCGCGCCGCCATGCCTATAAAGAAGTCCACGTGCTGACCTATCCGGGCCGGGATTATTTGTACGAAGGCTGCCACGTGCATCACCACGACATTGATTTGCGGAGCGCCGGCTATTGGTACGGGCGTTTTGGCCCGGCGGAAATGCGAAAGATGGCGGACGCCAAGGCCGCGGAAATCGGATTAAAGGATTACGACGTCTTCAATCCATCACTGCTCTGCACGCGCTATCACAAAATCATTTTTTGGAAGCAGGAATTCCGGCTGATGGAAGAGCCGCCGCTGTCCGAAAAACCTTACGATGTCCTGTTTCATTTCCGCGCGGTGCAAAAAGAGGGGCCCGATCACGTAAAAAATTATTCGCCGGAGATGGCGGATGAACTTGTCCAGCGCTGTATTGATAAGGGCCTCTCCGTGGCGTGTTACGGGCATCCAAACTATGCGTACTGCCCCAAAGGTTGCGTCGATTTGCGTAATGCGGATTTGAAGCAATCCGTCGCGGCGATTTCTTCCGCACGCGTGGCCGTGGGCGAGGCCAGCGGCGGCATGCACGTGGCCAACGCCTGCGGCAAGCCCACGATTATCTGGGGCGAAGGACAATGGCGCATCGACCCGGCGTTCCGCTGGAACCCGTTTCGCGTTCCGATTTACGTCGTGACCATTGCCACGTGGCGGCCCGCGCCGGAAGAGGTTTGCCGTTTTATCCTGCAATCGCTCGACGATTTGCGCACGCGCACCAATAATTTCACAAAACCTTGTTACACGTTGCCGGCGCAACCCATCGGCAATTTTTGATTTTCGCAATTTTTGATTCATGAAAATTGCTGTTCTCACCAACGACAACCGGGAGCGATTTAAAGATTACACCCATCCCACGCCTTATTTCGGTCCCGCGCCCGAAGCATTGCTGCAAGGGTTCGCCGCGCTGGGCAAGGAAGTGGAAGTGCACGTCATCTCGTGCCTGCAGCAACCCGCGCCTGCGCCCGAAAAAATCGCGGACAACATGTGGTATCACGCCGTGATCGTTCCGAAAATCGGCTGGTTGCGCACGCTTTACCAGGGATGCATCCGCGGGGTGCGAAAAAAATTGCACGAGATCCGACCGGACATCGTCCATGGCCAGGGGACGGAACGCGATTGCGCCGTGAGCGCCATCTATTCGGGCTTTCCCAATGTGCTGACCATCCATGGCAACATGAAAAGCGTGGCCCGGCATCATCGCGGCGGCCCGGGCGGCCTTTTCTGGGGACTCTCGGCCATCCTGGAAACCTACGCGCTGAAGCGAACCATCGGCGTCTTCTGCAACTCTGCCTACACGGAAAGCCTCGTCGCGCCTCGCGCCAAACGCGTCTGGCGCGTGCCCAATGCATTACGCACGGCATTTTTCGAACCGCCGACCGATCAAAATCGTGGCGTGCCGCCCGTCATTTTGAACATTGGCGAAATCGTGAATTATAAACGACAGCGGGAAATTCTCGAGGTCGCCCGCCATTTGCATCAACGCGGCCT
>JASHZU010000269.1 GCA_030042375.1 Verrucomicrobiia bacterium | reverse complement strand
CGTCGCCCGCGCCGATTTCGGCGATTCGCGGCGCCTCGGGGCTGTTTAAGTTTTCCGAGAGGGTGCGCGCCATCAACTGCGAATGGTTCATCCACGCGTTTAAACGGCGCAAATCGAGACGCGAACGCATCGCGCGCCGGTCCTGCGGAGGCAGTTCATCGAGCAGTTCCGGCTCAACCACTCGCTCGCAGGAATTTTTCATGTTATTCCACCTCGAGCAAGGCGCCGTAACAACTGAAGCCCGCGCCAAAAGAAGACATCCACCAAACGCCACCAGGCGCGCTGTCTGAAAGGGCCGCATTGAGGGCGAACAGCACAGACGGGCTGCTCATGTTTCCATATTCGCGCAAGACCCCCTGGCTCCAGCGCACGTCGTGGCCGGACAATTGAAAACGCTCGCGCAAAGCCAGCAGCACGTCGCGCCCGCCCGGATGAAAAATCCAGCCGCTGATTTGGTTGCGCTCTACGCCCGCGCGCTTAAGTGTGTCATCGAAAATCGTCCCGACGCTTTGCGCCGCCAGGGAGGGAACTTGCGGAGTGAGAATGTTGCGGAGCATCCCGGAGCGTTGCTCGAAACGCAAGGCGTCCCGGTCGGCGGGTTTGACCATGGATCCGCTGGTCTTCCATTGCACACGCCGCCCGCCGTTGGCTTCGTTGGAAACTACTGCGGCGCCGGCGCCATCGCCGAACAGGCAGGCGCTAATCAGCACACCGGCATCGTCATCGAGATAAAACGCGGCGCTGCAAACTTCCACGCAGATGGAAAGCGCGCGTTTACAACCGGCTGCCAGCACGGCACGCGCGGCATCCAGGTTGGGAATGGCCGCGCCACAACCCTGGCCGACCAAATCCAATGCCAGCACATCGGGACGCAGGCCGAGCCGCTCAACGGCATAACTCGTCAGGCCTGGGCACAAATAGCCCGTGCAGGTGCTGACGAGAACGGCGTCAATTTCGGAAGGGCGAATTTTCGATTGGGCGAGCGCGCGCTCCGCCGCGGAGGCCACCAGGGCCGGCGCATTTTTAGTGAAGCGGGCATGAAGCGCGTCGGGATTAATCTCAAACGCTTCCTCCAGTTTTTCGAGCGCGAAATGCCGTGTGGCAATGCCATTCTCGCCCGTCAGGACTTTTTTTAAAATCGCCTTGGAGCGGTCATTCAGTTTTTTGTAAGCAGGGCAATGCTGGACAGTCCGCCAGCAGTCCCCCTGGCTGTAACGTTGCGACGGCGTAGCCGTGCCGATTCCGATGATATACATTTAACGAATAGCTAACGTTGCCGGATTGGTTTTCCATGAGGCGGGACCGGCGAAGAGGTTCAACAGGCAGTGACCAAAGAGCGAGGTCGTCGTTGCGCCGGAGGCCATGCAGGCGATTTTGCCGTTGAAGAACCGGTGCATCGCATCCGTCATTTTGCCGGGGAATTTTTTTTCAAAAAACATTCCTGTTTTGTACATCGAAAAGATGCGGCCATCGTAGAAAAATTCAATCAAGGCCATCCAGCATTTAAGAAGCTTGCGCATCTCGCGCTCGTACGCGGGCAAATTGTCCAGGTTTTCCGACAGCAATTCCGCCGAGCGCAAGGCCAGCCACATCCCCGGCGAGAGCATGGGATCCACAAAGCCAAAAGCGTCGCCGGACATCACCCAGCCCGGGCCATGGGCCCGGGTCGAAATTAGTTGATAATTGGTATAGGTGGCAATCTCCGTGACCCTTTTGCGGTTTTTGCCGGCAACAGAGAGCAGGGGATCGTGATCAATGATGGCTTCGAGCCGCTCTTCTGGCGTGGTGCCAAACTTCGCCGCATCATCTTTGTTTAGAACGACACCCACCGAAAGGCTGTCACGCAGGGGAATGCGCCAGCACCAGCCGTTTTCCAGGCGGCCGATAATGACCTGTCCGACCGGAAGGCGCTGTTCGAATGTGAAACCTTCATAATGGGCAAAGTACGCCACGTCTTTGCGCGGGCCGGTTTCGGAAGGGATTTCCATTGTGCGGGCAAAGAGGCGGTTGCGGCCCGTGGCATCCACCAGCAAATCCGGTTGCTTTCCATTGAGCCAGGGCGCCGCGGTCAGCGTTTCTTCCGCGAGCCGGATTTGTTCGCCGTTCACGCGTTCGATTTTCGCGCGCACATTGGCGCGTTTTACGCCCAGTTCTTCGCTGCGCTTTTCCAGCAGGCGATCAAACGCGGGACGGGGAGAATTGTACGCATACGTGGGCATCGGCGTGCCGGTGAGCGACGTAAAGGAAAAATCAATCTGGTCTTCGGCGCTCAACGTGAAACTCACCCCCGGTTTGTATTGGCAAATGGCGGCCACGCGATCTTCCAAATCCAGCTTCCGCAGCACGGGGATGATCGCGGGAATCAGCGATTCGCCAACGATAAGGTCCGGCCGCCGGCCATCGTCAAATACCGTAACGTCTACGCCTCTTTTAGTTAAAAGGGATGCGAGGGTTGAGCCGGAAGGGCCGCTGCCGATAACGCCGATGGTTTTGATGGAGTTGTTTTTCATCGTCCGATTGTCCTTGTCACGGGCCTAAGCATGATTTCTCCAGTGCATTTTCTGCAAGTAAAAAAAGCACCTTACCATAAGCACAGAGAATGCGTACGTCAACCCGGGGAACGCATACTTCAAAAAGTTTTATAAGCTCTTGACGTTTTCCTTATGATTAGACAGCCTCAACCCAAGCATTGCCTTTGGCAATCGAAACTCAAACCAGTTGTAAACTTATGAAAAAAATACCGGGCATCTGTATTCTTGTTTCCACTGTGGTAATCGCTGGCCTTTGCGGCTGCGCTTCAGGCTCAAACTCAGGCTCAACCCAAAGTCAACCCAGCCAGCCGGCGGCACAGACCGCACAGACCAACCAGACGGCACAGGCACAACCGCCTCCGAAGAAAAAAGGTCCGATTGAAAGCCGCCTGGTCGTGGGCATGACTATGGACCAGGTCAAGGACGCCTGCGGTAATCCGAAAAATGTGGCGATGAACAGCGATGGCTCGGCGACGTGGATTTACGACAATTCACAGAACGCCTGGATCCCGTTTTACATGGAGTCCGGCAACAAGATTCACCATGTCGTGATTTATTTTGATACCAACGGCAAGGTGAAGAGCTGGTCAGCCACTGACACCAGCATGTATTAAAACCGCCGGTTAGGTTTCCTGAACTTTAGTTTCAAAGGACGGCCTGTCGAATCTCATCGGCAGGCCGTTTAAGTTTCGTTTGGTTTTCCGCCACCATTTCCACCAGCGTACGGTGTCT
>JASHZU010000037.1 GCA_030042375.1 Verrucomicrobiia bacterium | reverse complement strand
ATGCCGCCGCGACTCCGCCGTAAATTCCGAAACACGCTGCTGCCAGGATAATCGGCACGTACATCAAGTGCAGCCACGCGAAACGCGTTCCGCCCATCTCATAAACCAACGAGCTTACCAGGCCGATGAGCGCCATGATAATGAGGCAGAGGATGATGGCCCGCGGCTTGTCTGGCTGCAACCACCGCGCCAGCCAGGCCTTGGCCGCTTCAGTCTTCGTCACGGGAACATCAAGGACGTTGTTCTGTGGCTGCTTCAAATCATTTTGCATGGCAGCGGGCTTTTAGCTTTTCGCGTTTGGTTTAACCACTTGCCCGTTTTGATGCAAGCGCAACCTTCATAACCACGTTATCTGTCTTGTCTTAGGAAAGGGCGAAGGGGATTTACTGCTGGAGGGTGGACATGACGTTGAGAAACTTGTCGTCGTTGCCCGGCTCACCCGGGCCGCCGCCCAGGCCGGCGTCGGCGTTCCAATAATCGGGGTCGGGATTCAGGACGGTCGGGCCGGTGCAGGAGCTGGCGTGGCCATCGCCCCAGACGACATTGATTGCCTTGGGCTCGCCACCGGAGCGATGGGGAATTTGTGACCATTCATAAATGACATCACTCAACATCGGTTTTGTGGCAGTCAACTGCGCCGCCTTTTTGGCTGGAATATAACCGGACGTGGGATCCGTGGGGTCTACGAGCTGGCTGCTCTCGGGATAATAACCGTAGGACGAGCGGATGCGCGGGGAAATGGTGGTGCCAGCGGTGTTAAACGACGGCGAGTACGCGGGCCAAAGGCCGTTGGTGGTGATGTAACCATCAAAGACAAACTGCACTTCCGCGCCCATCTGTGTGTTCATGGAGGGGCAATAGAAGCTATGGCCGTTGGGCATGATGCCGGTGGTGTAGAGCAATCCATGGTTGGTCGGCGGCGTGGTAATGGGGTTAACCGGCTCCGCAGTGACGCCGTTTCCATAATAGAGCATGAAGGTGATGTAACCGCCGCGAGTGGGGAGATTTTCGGGGTCGTATTCCGCGCCGGGGATTTTGTCCGCAAAATCGCCGGCATAGATAAACATGGCCGCGCCGAATTGTTTTAAATTGTTCACGCAGGAGACCCACTGGGAACGTTCTTTAGCCTGGTTTAGGACGGGCAACAGGATAGCCGCGAGAATGGCGATCACGGCAATCACGACGAGCAATTCGATGAGTGTGAAGGCCAGCCACGGCGATTGCCGATGGGGACCAATTTGCAAATGCGAACTGGATTTTGCGGCCGGGTTCATTGCCTTGCAATGATACTAACCGTTCCCAAGACAAAACGTTACAAAATAAATCGAATTAATGAATGCCTCCCCAAAGGCGGGAGAGCCTTTCGGTTGGACAAATGGGGAATTTAAAGATACGGTAAAATAGAGCCCGAAGGGAACGAATGCAGGGGAGAGAGGCGCCAAAAATGAAGTGAATTGTAAACATGTTTGCGTTACATCGTGCCCTGATTCCGGCTTTAGCGCTGATGATTTTGCCATGGCCGGCGCGCGCGCTTACTTTCAATATCAACTTTGATTCCAGCGTCATCATGCAGCCGAACGCTGCGCAAATTGAGGCCGCTTACGGCGTGGTGACACAGGCCTATTCAAGCCTGTTTACTAACCCCATTACCCTGAATATCACGGTGATTTGGGGGAATTCGGGTTCGGGGCTTGGCAAAAGCATTTTTGACCTGCAAGGCAATCCTCCTTATTCCTTTGTGGTCCAGGCCCTGTCAGATGGTGCCACCACCCCTGCGGACAACGAAGCCGTGGCCAGCCTGCCTCCCAACGATCCCACAGACTCAGGGATATGGTGGATTCCCGACGCGGAAATCAAAGCGCTGCCGGATATGGCATCCATTTTTGGCGTCGATCCCAATGACACAAATAACGACGGCCAAGTCATGTTTGCTTCCGATGTTGCCTGGACATTTTCCCCCACCAATCGCGCAGTGCCAGGTGAATATGATTTTATCGCCGTGGCGGAGCGCGAAACCAGCAAGCTGATGGGCCGCTATTACGGCCTTGGACAACTCTTGAACGACGGTTATGTGCCTTATGACTTGTTTCGCTTTACCAACGGTGTCCGGGATTTGAACGAGTTCGACCCCGGCGCCTACTTTTCTATCGATAATGGCGTCACGCCCTTGAAGTATTTTAATACTGGGCCCGGAGGTGATCCTCAGGACTGGATGCCCACCAACGCGGCTGACTCATATGACGCTACCTTCAACCCGGGCGTGGAAGCCCCGCTTTCTTCACCCGATTTAACGGCGATGAGCATCCTGGGGTATAACCTGAATTACACACCTCCCACGCTGACCGCCAATTTGTTGCCCGATGGAAATATCCAGGTCACTTTCACCAACGTGACCGGGCTGAATTATAGCATACTCACCAGCACAAACCTGGCGATGCCAGTCGGCAGTTGGACGAATTTGGGCCCGCCAACGGAGATGCCGATAAACGATTATCAATATATCGATACGAACACGACTGACCAGGGGCGTTTCTACACAGTCATCCTGCAATGAGGCTTTATGCAACTTTCTTTTTCCCAAACGGCAAATTTAGGTGTAAAACTTGCTGTAGTTTAAAGACTTTCCGGCACTTCCGGTGTTGGATAAATAACATATATGACTTTGGATTCTTTGATTGATTCGGCGGCGGCGAACGGGGCGAGCGACCTGCACCTGGAACCGGGCATGCCCGCCGCCCTGCGCGTGCGCGGGACATTGCGGGTGACGGGCGAGCCGGTTGCGCCCGGCGTGCTAATGGAATTTGCCCGGCGATTGGTCGGCGAGGAACAATGGCCACAGTTCGTGGAGCGGCGGTCGTTTGACCTGTCGCGCACGGTCGGCGGTGTGCGGTGCCGCATCAATATTTTTCAAACGGCGCGCGGGGTTGGGCTGGCCATCCGGCTGCTCGGCGCGTTCCAAGCCACCGTCGAAAAACTGAATCTCCATCCCGACCTGAAGAAGCTCATCAAGAATACGCACGGTTTGATTCTTGTCAGCGGTGCGACGGGATCAGGTAAGTCTTCGACGCTGGCGGCGTTGATCCAGGAAATCAATTTGACGGAGCCGCGGCACATCATCACGGTGGAAAGCCCGATCGAATACACGTTTCGCTCGCGGCGGGCGTATATCCGCCAGCGCGAAGTGGGGCGAGACACACCGAGTTTTGAGCAGGCGTTGCTGGACGCGTTGCGCGAGGACCCGGACGTGCTGATGGTGGGAGAAATGCGCGAGCCGGAATGCATGCGTCTGACATTGAGCGCGTCCGAGACAGGGCACCTGGTGCTGGCCACGGTGCACTCCTCGACGTGCGCGGAGGCCATCCAGCGCGTGGCGTCGGCGTTCCCGGCGGAAATCCAAAGCGCGGTGTGCGCGCAACTGGCGGATTGCCTGGTCGCGGTGGTTTCGCAGCGGCTGCGTTATCGCGAGGACCTGAACATCCGCGTGCCGGAATGCGAAATCCTCATGGCCACGAACGCGGTGAAAAATTTCATCCGCACGCGCGAGTTTTTCAAAATCATGTCTGCCATCGAGACGGGTGCGGACCACGGCATGTGGACATTCCAGCGCTATGCCCGCTGGCTGGACGGACGCACGAATTTTTATATCCCGGACAAAAATGCGGAATCGGCGGAAGACAAAATGGTGGATGATGTGCCTGCCGCCGCGGCGTTGCCGGCGATGCCGCCAAAACTTCCAACCGCTGCGCCGCGTGTGGAACGGCAAACCTCCCACACCCCGGCGCCCAGTTCGCGACCCGCAAGTGGTGGCGGCGATGTTCATCGCATCGAAATCGAGCCGGACGAGGGCGAGTTTGGGAAGATTTTGAAGAAGCCGTAGTTACTTTTCCCTCGGCCGTTTCACGACGATTTCAACTTCCGCCTTGTTTTTGGCGATGTTGTTGGCAGGAAGGATTCCGCGCCAAAAGACGTTGGGATAAATGACCGCGCCGCGGCCCACGATGCTGCCGGGATTGAGCACGGCGTTGCAGCCGACTTCCGCACTATCGCCCAGCAGCGCGCCGAATTTTCGCAGGCCGGTATCAAACGGTTTGCCGTCCAGTTCCATCATGATGTTGCCCGGAAACAATTTGAAATTGGAAATTTTCACGCCCGCCCCCAGGTGCGCCTTGTATCCAAGGATCGAATCGCCGACGTAATTATAGTGCGGCGCGGCGGCGTTATTGAACATGAACGAATTTTTCAGTTCAGTTGAATTGCCCACCACGCAATTGTCGCCGATGATGACGTTTTCGCGGAGGTAGGCGTTGTGCCGAATCTGGCAATTCTTCCCGATGATGGCCGGCCCTTTAATCATAACGCCATCTTCAACGACCGTGCCTTCGCCGATAAAGACGTTGTCGCCGATGAACGCCACGCCATCGCATTTATTATGAAGTCCCGGTTTAAGGTTCGCCTTGATATAGCCCTCAATTTTCTTGAGGGCATCCCAGGCGAACTTGCAGTCCGCAAAAATCGCGGCGTGTTCGGTCTGTTTCAGGTCAAACAAATCGGCTGGCTTGAACATGCGCGCAAGCTAAGCGAAACCCGCGCAAGGGAAAAGCGAAATTCAAATTGCGTTGCAACCGTTCGGCTGAGCCTCTAATTTTTGGCCGCCAAATTTCAAATCATATGCCAGACAATCCCTTGCTGCGCTCGCGCCCGCCGCTGGAACGGATGTTGCGCATCCATCAGGCGTTGCAGTCGGGCAAATTCCCCAACGCGTCCACGCTGGCGGCGGAAATCGAAGTCGCGGCCAAGACCATCCATCGCGATATCGAATTCATGCGCGACCGGATGAACTTGCCCATCCAGTTCGACGCCAACCACAACGGCTATTTTTATAACGGCGAGGTCAGTGCGTTCCCCACGATGCAAATCACCGAGGGCGAGTTGTTCGCGCTCGTGGTCGCGGAGAAGGCGTTGCAACAGTATCGCGGCACGAGTTTCGAGCGGCCGCTGCTCTCGGCGATTAAAAAGATGGAGCAATCGCTGCCGGACACGATTTCCCTGAGCCTGGCGGACGTGGGGCAAACGATTTCCTTCCGCACCAGCGTGGAGCCGATTGTGGATTTGAAAATTTTCGACGCGCTGGCGCGAGCGGTGGCGCAGCGGCAACAGCTCGAATTGGATTATCGCAAGCCCGGCGCGGGGAAATCCGAGGCGCGGACGGTTGACCCGTATCATTTGGCGAACATCAACGGCGAATGGTTTTTGTTCGCCTTCGACCATGCGCGGAAGGACATCCGGAAATTTGTCCCGGCGCGCATCCGGGCGATGAAGCCCACTGGCCAAATTTTTGAACGCGGAAAGTTTTCGCTGGAAAAGGAATTGCGCGACAGCTTCGGCGTCCATTCCGGGGAAGGGGAGTTTGACGTGGTCCTTCGGTTCAATGCCCGCGCGGCGGATTACATCCGTGAAAAGAAATGGCACGAGTCACAGCGGCTGAAGGAACTCAAAAATGGCGACGTGGAGCTGCATTTGAAACTTTCCAGCCTGATTGAAATCGAACGCTGGGTTTTAAGCTGGGGCGGCGATGCCGAAGTGCTCAAACCGCGCGAACTGGCCGAGGCTGTTCGAAATTCTGCCAGGAAAATTCTGCAATTGGCCTGATGGCACGGGTGGTACAGTTTGAAATCATTCCGCTGTTGGATTCAACATCTTGAATGAAGATTCAGACGCATGCAGAACCTTTTCAGCAATCGTTGGGTCAATCTTATCGAGTGGAGTCAAAATCCCGTTATCAGAAATCCGCCATGTTCGGCTTCGGCCCAAATCTATATATGCGACTGTATTTGCTGTTAAATCCGAAAATTGAAGGGATCCGGTTCCGGTTTTTTGGCTTACGTTAGTCTCGATCTTCCACAGATGGTTATCGCGTTTGGTTTTCAAATAGAAATAATCGTAATAATCATAGCCGGGCCGTTGACTACCTTCAACACCACCCGGACCAGTTTGGTCTGCGGCTGGTAATAGAAGGACAAACTGCACGTCATTTGTCGTTGGATCATGTAGATACCCCCAGTATACGATGCCTTCGTTGTTCGTAAGCGTGAAAAACCCGTCCCCGTTCGCGCGTACATTTTTAGGAGAATGACTGCACCCTGCCAAAAGAGCCGTCAATGCCAATAATAAGAATAGAATCGGCGTTTTCATTATTTATCACAACTCGAAAAACGTCCGGAGCTTGTGAAGGAAACCATCGGCGTATTCCTTTTGTTTTCGGACAAACGTGGTCGAGGGGACAGACCCCGCCAGGATGCCTTCGGTTTCCATGCGGCGTTTGGCGAGCAATTCGCCAAGTTGGGCGACGAGTTGGGGATTCTCCTTGAGGCTCTGGGCGAGCACGGTTTTGCCGATTTCCACCACTTCGCAATCCGTAACGGCCATGACGGTGGCGCTGCGTTTTTCCCCTGTTAGCAGGGACATTTCGCCGAAGCAATCGCCGGGGCCGAGTGAGGCTACTTGCGTAGTATGTCCGTCGCGATCCACGGACACGTGGGCTTTGCCTTGCACCAGGATGAACATGGACTCGCCATCATCACCCTGGTGAATCAATTTTTCATCACGCCCGAAATGGACGGCCTGTCCGCGCGGAAAGAGCGCGTCCAGTTGCACGTCGGTTAAGGATTTAAAGAGCGGTTGCTGGCGGAGCATGAGCCGCGCGGCGCCCTGCACTTCCTGCTGTTTGTCACGCGCAGGACGCTCGATCTGCACGGTGCGGGTCGGGAAGGGCATCCTAATGCCGTGGCGATGCAGGCTGTACCACATGTTGGTACGAATGGAATCGCAGACTTCAAAATACTTCGAATGGTCTTCGAGCCAGAATTTGATTTCGTACTCGATGCTGGAATCGCCGAAATTTTTCAAATAGACCTTTGGCCTGGGCTCGGGCGCGATGCCTTTGGCGTTGCTGGTGGCGTGGAGCAGGACATCTTTCACGCGCGTGGGCGGAGCAGAATATTCAATGCCCACGGAAATGCGCATGGCATGGCTGCGCGTGGGCCGATTTAAGTTGACGATGTTTTGCCCGGCCATGAGGCGGTGGGGAATTTCAATGACGATGTCATCCAGGGTCCGCAGGCGGGTGGCGCGCCAATTGATTTCAATCACCTCAGCGTAACGGCTGTCAATCACCAGCCAATCGCCAGTCTGGTACGGTTTGCCCACCTGGAGGGTCAGGCCGGAAATGATGTTGCCGACGGAATCCTGCATGGCGAAACCGATGATGACCACGAGGATGCCCGGGGCGATGAGCAGGCCGGTGAAGGATTGTTGATAGTCGTATTTCAGGACCAGGAAAACGGCCAGCAAGATGATGGCGAGCCGGACCACTTCCACAAGGAACTTGGGCACCTCCACGTTGTGCCGTTGTTTGAAATAATATTCCCAGACGTAGCGATCAATCAGGTTCAAGAGAAAAAGCGCGCCTAAGATGACCGTGGCCCATTCAATGTGTTGAAGGGGCGCCCAGTTCAACTTTACGATGATGGCGGAAAAAGAAATGGCGACGCCGAGGGCAAAAAAGTGGTAGACGAATCCCAGCCGCACGCCGTGCTGGCGTTTCAGGCGCCGCCCCAGCACGAGCATGG
>JASHZU010000268.1 GCA_030042375.1 Verrucomicrobiia bacterium | reverse complement strand
CTGTACGATGTTACTCACTAGAACCTGAATCTAGCGCGTCTGCCAATTCCGCCACGTGGGCATCGTGAGGGCAGAAGATACAGCAAACTTCCCTGCCAGCGCAAGCGGGCAATTCCAATCACAACGACTGAGCGGCGGCCGGCTGCGGCTCGGTAGCGGCGTTTTCAGCAGCGGCGAGGGCGTTCTCGAGCTTCCGGGCTAATTCATCCACGGCGGGTTTTCGGAACAGGGTGAGGCGTTTGCCGGGAATCTTGAAAATCTCATGTGACCGAGCCATGGGCAGAATCATGAGGCGAGGGTCTTCGTGGTCAAAACCGGTGTCGGTTGTCAGAAAGAGCGTCAGTTTGCCGGGATAATCTTTGGGCTGGTAACGGCGGAGGGCGCGGCCATTGGAACGGAAGACGAAACGGCGATAGGCCGGTAAAAGGCTATCGCGCTGTGCCCATCCCAAGGCGCGGACGATCCGCCAGCGGAAGGTCTGGACGGCATCGCGCAGGGGCGTGCTGATGGAATAATAGATTTTGGCCGGCAATGGTTCAGCCCATGTCTTGGGCAGCGGGTACGGGGCGTCCAGCAAGCCGAGAAAGGCGACGGTTTTTCCCTGGCGAAAGAGCATTTGCGCCAGCTCATAGGCGACCATGCCGCCCATGCAGGTGCCCGCGAGGAAATAAGGACCAGTGGGATCCTGCGAAAGAATTTCTGGGAGATAACGGCGGGCCATGGCAGGGACATCGGACAACGGCCAGCTTTCGCCCCGAAGCCCGGGGGATTGGAGGCCAAAAACGGGACGGCCGGACAAACGGCGCGCGAGCAAACCATAGGAGGCGACATCGCCCTGCCCGCTGTGAATGAGGAACAAGGGGCGGCCATCGCCGTCGCGCAGCTTAACGAGCACACCCGGAGAGGACATCACGCCGCGGTTGGCGAGCAACGCGGAAAGTTTTTCGATGGTGTTGTATTCCACGAGAGTTGCGGGCGGAAGCGAGACTCCAAACAGCTCTTCAATCTCAAGCAGGATTTCAACGGATTGGAGGGAGTTTCCGCCGAGCTCGAAGAAATCGTCTTTGAGGCCGATGGGCGACGTTTTCAGGGTGGTTTCCCAGACACCGATCAGGCGTTTATCGATGACATCGCGTGAACGGATGTCGCGGTCGGAAGCGGCCCTGATATTGCGGCGCAGCGGTTGCAACGCGGCGCGATCGATTTTGCCACCGGCGGTCTGGGGCAAGTTTTCCAAGGCCACAAAATCGGCAGGAATCATGTAGCCGGGCATTTTGGCGTGCAGCAGGCGACGAAGATTTTCCGGCGAGTGGCCGACGCCTGCGAGCGGGACAAAAAAACAGACAAGGCGTTTCTCACCCGGCTTGTCTTCGGGTGCGGTCACGGCAACCTCACGCGCGAAGCCGGCGGCGAGCAAGGTGGTTTCCATATCGGCCAAATCCACGCGCTGGCCGCGAATTTTTATGAGCGAATCGGCGCGGCCAAGGTGCTCCAGCGAGCCATCGGGCAAAAGTCTGCCGAGGTCGTTGGAGATGAATGTGCGCAGATTGGGGTTTTGTTCGCCGGGCTGGAATTTTTTGCGGGTAAGCTCCGGCTGCTGCCAGTAGCCCTGTTTCAGGCGCGGACTGCGAATGGCAATTCTGCCTTCGTCACCGTTTTTGACAGACTGGTTATTATCATCCAACAGAAAGATTTCTACGTCAGGAAGGGGTTTGCCAACGGAGAGGCGGCCATTGGGAAGCACGGAGTTTTTGTTGATGATTGATGCACAGATGATTCCGGTTTCGGTGGAACTTAAAGACTGCATCAATTGGCAGCGTTCAGGCCAGTAGCGGCGAAAGAGTTCCCAGTCGGCAGCCATGGTGGGTTCGCCGCCAAGACGAACCAGGCGTATGGCGGGAAAAGAATTGGATTTGGTCACAAGCTGGCCAAGACGGCGGAAGACGGTGGGCACGGCATGAAAAACGGTGATGCGTTTTTCGGCCAACCAGGTCGCCAGGCGCTCGATGCCTTGTGAACGGGGATGAAAGAGAAAGAGAGAAGCACCGCTGAGCAATGCGCCAAACAGCGAGGGACCGGAAGCGGACAAGCTGCATGATGCCAGTAGTGAAATACGATCGTCAGGCATGAGATGAACGAGATCCGCGTAAGCCCTGCCTTCCTGCACAAGGCCTCGGTGGTTTTGCCAGACGCCTTTGGGATCACCGGTCGAGCCGGAAGTGAAGTTAAGCCACCCCGGGTTGTCGCCGGAAACATCCGGAAACACGGGATTTAAGCTTTCGTTCGCAGGAATTTCAGAAACGGACAGGACAGTTGTCTTATGGAGAGCAATTGAATTTGCCAACGACAGATTTCCTTCGTCTGTCAGCAGCAAGCGCGCGCCGGAACTTTCAAGCATGGTTGAGAGCACTTCCGGGGGGTGTGCAGGGTCGAGGGCAGCGTACATTTTGTTTGCCTTGAGCGCGCCGAAAATGGCCGCAATCAGCGGAGCATCGTGTTTCAACAGCAAGGCGACAGGTTCAGATTTTTCACCAAGGCGGATTAAGATTTGAGACGCAATGAAATTGGAACGGCGGTCAAACTCTTCATAAGTCCAATCGTCGGCAGGCGCGCTGATGGCGATGCGGTCGGCATATTGCGCGACCACTTGCGCAAAGCGCGCAGGGACAGAATCAAGCGATGAGGCCATATTCAAATTCAGCGGCCAACCAGGGGCGCGTAATCCTGTTTCATTTTGGCGGAGTAATGTCCGAGCCAGGAATCTTCTTTGCCAATCAACACCTGGTCGCCGTGC
>JASHZU010000267.1 GCA_030042375.1 Verrucomicrobiia bacterium | reverse complement strand
CCCTAAACTGGCCCGATGACTGCCAAAAGGCCATCGTTGAGCCATGCTGTTTTAGAATGTAGCAGTGGGCGTAAGCCCGCTCTGACTGACATTTTGACTTCTGTTTGCGCCGGTGGATCAAGCCTGCTAAAGGTTATTAAAGGCCACTCAAGGCTACTAAAGCAGCTTTTTAAAGAATTATTTTTGCTTGCCGCGCCGAAGTCTCCGCTTTGCGAGACGAAGGCGGGTCTATTCTCGCCGAAATTTTCAACCCTGTTCAAGGCTGTTCAACCCTATTCAAGCCTATTCAAGACCCCCGGGGGGCCTATCCATAAGTGTTAAAACAATTTCTTATTGCGCTTGGCCCGAGCGTTTTTCAAACTTTCTTCCCATGACATCCAAAACAATTCGGCTTGTCTTCATCGCCGCCGTCTTTGCTCTTTCCGCTTCAATGCTTTGGGCGGCGCAAGGCTCGCCGCGCGAACGCCTGCTCTTCGATTTCGGCTGGAAATTTCATTTGGGCGATGCGTCGGATGCCGGCGCCCAATTTGATTATCCCGAAGTCTCCGATTTGACCAAGACGCGCCTTAACGAAATTGGAAAAGAAGGCGAAGCCGATGTTCCTGACCCGGTGGCCACCGACCTGGGCGGCAATGTTTCGTTCGTCCAGCCGGACTTCGATGACAGCGGCTGGCGCGAGTTGAATCTCCCGCACGATTGGGCCGTGGAATTGCCCTTTGATCCCAAAGCGAACGTCGGGCACGGTTTCAAACCCGTCGGTCCCGGCTTTACCACCAACAGCATTGGCTGGTATCGCCGTGAATTCGATTTGGACGAATCGGACAGAGGCAAAGTGCTTTGGCTGGAATTCGATGGCATCTATCGCAACTCGCTCGTCTGGCTCAACGGCCATTGCCTTGGCCGGCATTTGAGCGGCTACAGCAGCTTCCGCTACGACATCAGCCAATATGCGAACTACGGCGGGAAAAATGAACTGGTCGTGCGCGTGGATGCCTCGCGGTTCGAAGGCTGGTTTTACGAGGGTGCGGGCATTTACCGGCATGTGTGGCTCGTAAAAACTTCGCCGCTGGCCATCGCGCCGGATGGAATTTTCGTCTGGAGTAAATTCAAGAATAACGTTCCCAAGGGCCGCCCGGAAATTCATGTCCAGCTCCAACTGGTCAATTTGCAAACGAACGCCGCCACAACCATCGTGAAAACCCAAATCCTCGCGCCGGACGGTGAGGAGGTCACGACCCTTAAGAAAAAAGTTAATCTCCCCGCCGGGGCAAAACAGCAAGTGGACGAAATGACCCGCATTTCGAGGCCGCAGCTTTGGTCGCCTGAAACACCCAACCTGTACACGCTCGTCACGACGGTAGAAAGCAACGGCATCGTGGTCGATAAAAAAGAAACGGCCTTCGGCATCCGCACCATCGCGTTCGATTCTACCAATGGATTTTTGCTGAACGGCAAGCGTTATCAAATCCAGGGCACGTGCAATCACCAGGACCATGCGGGTGTCGGCACGGCCATCCCGGACGACCTGCAGGCTTATCGCGTTGCGAAATTGAAGGAGATGGGCTGCAATGCCATTCGCACCTCGCATAATCCGCCCACGCCCGAATTGCTGGATGACTGCGACCGTCTCGGCTTGCTCGTCATGGACGAAAACCGCCGCATGGATACCAATGAATATGAGTTGAACGAATTAAGGAATTTCGTCCTGCGCGACCGCAACCATCCCAGCGTCTTCATCTGGTCGCTCGGCAACGAGGAAGGACAATTGCAGGGCACTGGGAAAGGAAACACAGCCAACCCCGAAGTCGCGCACGAAACGGGGGCGCAAGTGGTCACGGCGATGCAGAATCTCGTGCATGAATTGGATCCGACGCGTCTTTGCACCGTAGCCATGAACAACGGCTGGGGCTTTGGCATTTCCACCGTGATTGATGTGCAAGGGTTCAATTATCGCACGCGCTACATTGACGATTTCCGCAAAAAATTTCCCAACAAATTGACCATTGGGACCGAGACGGCCAGCACACGCGTCACGCGCGGCATTTATAGCGACGACAAAGAGCGCGGTTATGTGGCCGACTACGGCACAAACGGAACCGAACGTCCCTGGCAATGGTGGCCGTATTACGCGACGCATCCCTTCACCAGCGGCGGCTTTGTCTGGACGGGATTTGATTATCGCGGTGAGCCGACCCCCTACAAATGGCCGTGCGTCAATTCGCACTACGGCGTGATGGACACCTGCGGTTTTCCCAAAGACATTTACTACTATTACCAGGCGTGGTGGACGAGCAACGCCGTGCTGCACATCATGCCGCATTGGAACTGGCCGGATAAGGTTGGGCAAACCATTGATGTGCGCGTGTTCAGCAATTGCAAGCAGGTGGAATTATTTCTTAACGATCAAAGCCTTGGCAAACAAACCATGAAGCCCAATTCGTTTCTGGATTGGTACGTTCCTTATCAGCCCGGCACGTTGACCGCCAAGGGTTACGACACCAACGACATCGCCCTCGCCCAGACTGAAGTGGCCACGACCGAGGAACCCGCTGCTGTGGATCTCGAACCGAACCAGACCTTGATCAATGCCAATGGAGAAGACTTGAGCATCATCAATGTCTCCATCCGCGACATGCCCGGCCACGTCGTGCCCACGGCGTCCAACCTCGTCCACTTTGCCATCCAGGGCCCCGGCAAAATCATCGGCGTCGGCAATGGCGATCCGAGCTGCCACGAACCGGACCAATATGCTTCGCCGTCAGATTGGAAACGCAGCGTCTTTAATGGCTACGCGCAAGTGATTGTGCAATCCACCAAAATTCCCGGGGAAATTACCCTGACCGCCAGCGCAGACGGTTTGCAACCACAGACCGTTTATATCCAATCGCAATCCTGCGAGCCAAGGCCGAGCGTGCCGT
>JASHZU010000004.1 GCA_030042375.1 Verrucomicrobiia bacterium | reverse complement strand
GCGAAAATTGTCATCCAGGAATTTCTCGAAGGCGTGGAGATTTCCCTCCACGCGCTCTGCGACGGCAAAACCGCGAAGCTCTTTCCTACCTCCCAGGACCACAAGCGCGCGCTCGATGGCGACCAGGGCCTGAACACCGGCGGCATGGGCACCTATTCACCCACGCCATTTCTGAATGACGCCGAACTGAAACGTGTTGGCGATGCCATTCTGAATCCCTGGCTCCGTGGTTGCGCCGAAGAGGGTATTGATTTCCGTGGCATCCTCTATCCCGGTGTCATGCTCACCAAAAATGGCCCGCGTGTTTTGGAATTCAACGCCCGCTTCGGCGATCCCGAGACGCAAGTCTACCTCCCGCGCCTGGAAAATGATTTCGTGGAACTCCTCGACGCGAGCGTGAACGGGACCCTTGGCAAAATCGAATTGAAATGGAAACCGGAAGCCAGCGTGTGCGTCGTCATCGCCAGCGGCGGTTATCCCGGGAATTATGAAAAGGGAAAACCGATTCGTGGCCTGGACGACGCTGCCGAACTGCCCGGCGTCAAAGTCTTTCATGCCGGCACGTCATTCAAAGAAGGGCAAATCGTCACCAGCGGCGGCCGCGTCCTCGGGGTTACTGCCCTGGGTAAAGATTTAAAAGCCGCACAGGCAGCCGCCTATTCTGCCGTGGAAAAAATTTGCTTCGAAGGCCTACAATTCCGCCGCGACATTGGCGCGAAGGGACTCCGCTGAGGAATTGTTTGCTTGATTTTACCGAAATCTGGCAGATTCTGAATCTAATAAGCGAGCCAATGGTCATAATCAATCTTTAGCTGGCAACAGCACTCGTTATGCGTGCATTCTATTTTATCCTCGCCACGCTTGGCCTGGTAGTTGTGGTAGCGTTTGTGGACAACAATCGAACATCGCAAAGAGAAGCGCGCTTCCTCAATGACCGGCGCGCCCTAATCAAAACGGTTCAACGATGCTTTCGGCAACCGTACCCTGGACTTAGTCTTTGGATGCCCAAGGACGTTCCAGGCTATGTAAATAACCTGGATTCTCCGGGGGACATTACCATTCTTACATATGCCCACTCCCGGACGGGATGGTATGGCGACGATAACTGGTGGGTCATGTACCGGCCCGTGGACGGGCATGGAGCCAGCCAGCCAGTTGATGTGGAGAAGTTAATGGACTTTTACTATTCCGGACTCGAAGCGGCTGGCTTTAAGGAAGGAACCAGTACGATGGCTACAACTGAAACGATACAGGAAGAAAGTAAATCGTGGGCCAATGACGACCGGACATTGTTGGTAACGGCTTATGTGATCTCGGATAAACGTTCCGGGGAGGTTATCATCACTACGATTGCGCGCGAGACACTCATGAATCGACCATAATATTGTTTTTCCCTGTTTTACCCATTGCGCAGTTCTGAATACGAAGCACTACTAAAGCGTTGGCGGCGCCGGTTCGATCGCTTCTGCCTCTCCCAGCGGGCGAGGGCAAGGGGGGGCGGGTTTCGGAAATCAGGACGTTACTAAAACTCTCAATAGTTGGGATCGTCCGGATCTCCCGTTTCGCCCACGCCTGTCGTGAAATTTTCGGATGTCCCCAGCCCAAATTTTTCACGGCTGTCATAATCCCGGTCTACCGGGGCCTTCTCGACCACAAACCAGGTCTCGGAAGGAAAATCGCTGGCATTCCCGGTATGAAGAAGTTCGTAGCGGTCAAGAATAGCGCTCAAAGTTGCGTCGTCCAATGAAACCCCAAATTTGGATTCAAGCGCTGATTTGATGTAGGGATCCAGTTGTGAAAGATCGCTCGGCAGTTGCCCGTTATTGTGATACGCGTAGCTGTATAACGATGAACCTATCGGTAGCTTATTCTTCGCGATGCTCCTAAGTTGGCGAAATGCTTTGCGAATGCCCGCATCCGAATCAAGTTGGGCGTCCTGGGCAGCGGTCAACCAGTCGTTATCATCGAGGAGCTGAAGCTCCGGAATTTTTTTGTTAGGCATCTGCTGTAAAAGGCTCTTGAGCTTTTCCGCACGCGCCGCCAGCCCCATCACGTCCTGGATAAATGGGTCATCATCGGCAGGGGCGATCGATCGGTTCTCCAGACGCGTCACTTCCCCGCGCAACCTCAAAAGTTCAAATTCATTGGAACCTGCTTCAAACTGTGCATTTTCTGTTGCCAAAGCGGCCAGTTGGTTCGTCGCGTCATCTCGCTCCTGTTGCAACTGCTGGATTTGCGCCGTTAATGGCGCTTGTTGTTGCTGCAACGTTTGAATTTGGCCGCGCAACGCGGAATTTTCGTGCGCGGCATAAATTCCGGTTCCGGCTGTGGTGGCGAGCGCGGCGATGATTAAGCTTTTTTGTAGTGTAGTCATAGCAATAGTTTTGGTTGTGGCAACAAGAGTCGAAGTTTGAATGGCGGTCCCGGCCAGGGCCGTAGAAATGGTTGCGGCTAGTCCAATTGGCGCCGATTGCACGGCATTGGCGGAAATCAGCACGGCCAATCCGCCCGCGCCGATCGCAACTTTCTTGTTCGAGAAAAATTCGCGCAGGCGTTCCACGGCCCGGCTCACGCGCTTTTGGGCCGCGTCATCGGAAATGTTCAGGCTCTCGCCTACGTCGCGCAGGCTTTTGTTCTCAAAAAAGCGCAGCAGAATGGCGGCCCGGTCAGTCTCGTCCATCACGGCCATGGCGTCGTCCAGCAGCGGCGCGATTTGCTTCCAGTCATTAGCAGTCGCATTCATGTTG
>JASHZU010000266.1 GCA_030042375.1 Verrucomicrobiia bacterium | reverse complement strand
CCGCGCAATGGGCAAAAAGAAGGTTGAGGAAATGCAGAAGCAGCGCGAGAAATTCGTCAAAGGCTGCGCTGAAAAAAACAAGATCTCCGCCGCAAAAGCGAACCAGATTTTCGACCTGCTCGAAAAATTTGCCGGCTATGGTTTCAATAAATCCCACGCCGCCGCCTATGCGATCGTCGCGTATCAAACGGCGTATCTGAAAGCGAATTTTCCCGTTGAGTTCTTCTGCGCCATGATGACCAACGACATGGCGGATACGGAAAAGCTGAGCAAATACATCGACGAAGCCCATGAGTTTGAAATCGAGGTCCTGCAGCCGGACGTCAATGAGAGCGGTGTTTACTTTGAGCCGGCTGCCAGTGGCGGTGAAAAGGATGCGAAAAAGGGCATTCGCTTTGGTCTGGCGGCCATTAAAAACGTCGGGGAAGTCGCCGTCCAAACTCTTTTAAAAGAGCGCAGTGAGAACGGAAAATTTAAATCGCTCGCCGATTTGTGCGAGCGCGTAGAGGCCCGCGCGTTGAATCGTCGTGCTTTGGAAGCGCTTATCAAGTGCGGAGCATGCGATTGTTTCGGCCAAACGCGCGCCACGATGTTTTCGCAAATGGATCGTGTGCTCGCCCGCGCCGCGGGCATCCAATCGGATAAACAAAAAGGCCAGCACTCCCTCTTTGGTTCGTTTGAGGAGAAGCCGGCGGAAAAAGCGGCTACCGAAAAAAATCTTCCCGAATGGCCGCAGCATGAGCTGCTCGCCTATGAGAAAGAATTGCTCGGGTTTTATGTCACCGGCCATCCGCTGACGCCGTACGTTCCGCTGTTAAAGAAATATGCGCTGGCAAACACGGCCCAACTGGCTGAATTACCCAACCGCAGCGTCACGCGCATCGGCGGCTTGATCGCAGCGGTACAAAACGGCATTTCCAAAAAATCCGGCAAGCCCTATTCCATGGTCACACTTGAAGACCTGGAAGGCTCGGTGCAATTGCTCTGCATGAACGAGAATTACGACAAATATCGCGACCTGCTAAAACTTAATAAAGCGATTCTGGTTATTGGCGAAGTGAATGTGGGCGACGAGCGCCCGAAAATTTTCCCGTTGGAAATCATGCCGTTGGAAGACGCGCCGAAGAAATTTACCCGGCAAGTCCATTTGCGCCTGCAGGCCGCGCATTTACAGCCGGCCCAGCTTGAAACTGTCCGCGAACTGGTCGTGGCCCATCCCGGCAAATGTCCGCTGTTCCTGTGCTTTATGCAGCCCGCCGGCGAAATCTTTTTCCTCGAAGCCAATGAACGTTTCTCGGTGACCCCGTCAATGAAGTTGCAGCACGAAGCCGACGCGCAATTTGGCGAGGGCACCTATTATGCAAAGGTGGATACGACATTGCCTGAACGCCAGTCCCGCTGGCCGCGCAAGGGCGAATCGAATGGCAACGGAAGCGGCGAAGAGTGATTGTGCGCCTCTACGGCATGTGAAACCAATTATATTGGCTGGAGAAGGCCGGCCAGTCTGTGACAGTTTCGAGGGCCAGCATGGTTAAAATCATCACGGCGACCGTGACAAATTTTGTTGTGGTACCAAAACGATCCAGCAGGCGATCCAGCCCGTAAACGAAAAGGAACAGAAAGGGGATGAGAATGCCAAGAAACATTCGGCCTTGATGAAAATAGGGATAGGCAATGCTGGGATTGGAACCGGCGCTGAACTGGTAAATAACAGACATCACTGCATAAAAACCCAGAGCCGCCAGAACACAGGCGAGTCCTGTCTGGAGTGCCATACGCTGCACAAGAGAGATGCCGGGAGACCGCCGGAACAACGCCGGCACCGCTGCCGCAGTCAGGATGAGTGAAAGCAAGGTATAAGCGACATCTGTTCCCGGCAGGCACAACCGTTTGAACTGACCGTGCCACCAGAATTCTCCCTGCCAGAATGTTCCCATTTGCCCGGACAAATAAGTCCAAACACCATGGGGCGAATAAATCGGATGATGAAACCACTTTTTGAACGGTTTAATGCTCAAGCCATAATGGACGTTGTTTAACTGGCCAATCCAATCACCGTAATTAAATTTGCACCAGTACATCCAGAGAATGATCGGCGGGAAAGCGCAATAAATGAAAGAGGCCAGCGCGGGCGAGATAACGCCCCATTTTCCCTCCCGGATGCACACCGCTGTTTTGAGCGCGACCGCCGCGCAAATAACGGCGAGCAAAGGCACGTTAGTGGTTTTCGCCAGATATGTTGCCGCGAACGCAAGTCCCATCGCGATGCCCCATTTGACAGTCGGTTCCTGAAGCCATTTCAGGAGAAACAGAAATACCAGACCAAAACCCAGGGGCGAAAGCACGTCGTTATCGACCGAATAAAACTCCGACTGTGGCATAAAGGCGATGAAGGCAGGAACGGCAATTCGTATAAAAACATTTTCTGGAAAGACGAATCGCGCTGTCGCATAGGCCAGGCAGATCAGCGCTACGACGAGGGGAATATCCAGAAGGCGCATCCAAAAAAATAAATCCTGGTCTTTCATGCCAACCCAATGGCCCACATGCCACCAAAAACCCGCAAGCACATAATACAACGGTGGTTGGGAGCTCTCGTAATTGGGGCGTTCCCAGTTTGGCCGGTTGGCCAATAAGGCTTGTGCTCTTTCGGTGGGCGGCAGCGTCCATGGCGGAGGCGGATATTTGTTTCCCGGGAAATAATCAGGAGTGAAATTATATTCGCAAGAGCCGTACATGAGAGTGTATTTCATCCCTTCTTCCGAAATCATGTTGGCCCCCCGGGGGATTTGGCCGTGGGAATAAATGAGCGCTAGATCGAAATGCAGGTATTCGTCCACATTGTTCCCCGGCGGAAAAGCGGTGCTGAAAATAAAAATATGAATCGAGGCGAGGACGCTGAGGAGCAAAATGATTTTGCGTTCGCATAATCCACATAGCGTTCCCGTTCCAACAGCACTTTTGGTAGCAGCGCTGGGCCGGATAGGCAGGGGGACATCACCGTTTTGCACCGCGCAAGCTAACAACAGCCGGTTTGAGCTGGCAAGACACGAAGTTTTTGGCTTGTCGCAAAACTGCGGGCTTTCCATGATGCCATTGTGATGGAAGTGCCAAGACCACCATTGCCGCCCTTTGATGCGCAAACCGCCGCCCAAAAAGCCCGGTTGGCCGAAGACGCGTGGAACACCCGCGATCCACAGCGCGTCGCCCTGGCTTACACGGTGGACAGCGTCTGGCGCAATCGTTCGGAATTCTTAACCGGGCGCGAGGCCATCGTTGAATTTTTGACCCGCAAATGGAACAAGGAGCTGGATTATCGCCTGATTAAAGAGCTTTGGACGTTCCAGGGAAATCGCATCGCCGTCCGGTTTGCCTATGAATGGCATGATGATTCGGGCAACTGGTTTCGCTCATATGGAAATGAGAACTGGGAATTTGATGAGCGGGGTTACATGCGCCGCCGCATCGCCAGCATCAACGATCTGCCCATTCGGGAAAGCGAACGGAAATACCATTGGCCCCTTGGCCGCCGTCCGGATAATCATCCCGGTCTTTCCGAACTGGGCCTCTAGAATTACAAAATGTTCGCCGCCAGTTCCGCCAGTTCGGAACGCTCGCCTTTCTGCAATTCAATATGCGCCGCAATCGCATGATCGCGGAAACGGCTTACCACGTAATTGAAACCGTTCGAGGACGAATCCACGTACGGATTATCAATTTGGTAAGGGTCGTCCGTGAAGACTACTTTGGTTCCATTGCCGACACGGGTGATGATGGTCTTGGCTTCTAGTGGCGTCATGTTTTGCGCCTCGTCAATAATCATGAACTGGTTGGCGATGCTGCGCCCGCGAATGTAGCTCAGTGCTTCCACTACGATGCTGCCGCTGCGCATTAGGTCGCCGCTACGCCGATGATCATGCCCCATGTTCAGGTCGCTCAACATTTCCAGCGCGTCGTGAATCGGCTGCATCCACGGCGCCAGTTTTTCTTCCAATGAACCGGGCAAAAATCCCAGTTCCTTGCCCATGGAAATCGTGGGGCGCGCGACGACGAGCCGGCGGAATTCACGGTCGTTCACGACGCGTTTCAATCCCGCCGCCATGGCCAGCAATGTCTTTCCCGTGCCCGCTTTGCCCATGAGCGTTACCAGCTTGATGCGATCGTCCAGCAGCGAATCGAGCGCAAAATGCTGTTCGCGGTTGCGCGGCTTGATTCCCCAGACGCCGTCGCGGCAATCCGCGATTGGAATCAGTTTCGTTCCCGTTGCATCCACTTTGGTGAGCGCGGCCTTTTTCGGGTTCGACTCGTCTGTCAGCGTGCAATACTCATTCGGAAAGTACTTCTTGCCATCGTCCATGTGCAGTTCGCTTTTTGCGCGAAACTCGGTCATCTTTTCCGTCGGCACGGACAGCTCAATCATCCCCGTGTAAAGGTCGGTAATGGAGACATGGTCATTCTCATAATCCTCCGCCTGCAACCCCAGGGCATCCGCTTTGATCCGCAGGTTGATGTCCTTGGACACAAGGATGGTCGGGTTTTTCGGCTGCGCCTTTTGGATGCCGGCCGCGAGCATGAGGATGCGGTTGTCCACGCTGTCACTGGCCAGGACCGCGTGGCCGTTTTTCTCCACGCCGTTTTTGTGAAAGACAATCTTCAACTGGCCGCCGTTGGGCAGTTGTACGCCCTCACTCAGATGGCCTTCAGCGCGAAAGCTGTCGAGCATTCGCGAAACCGAGCGCGCGTTTTGGCCTAACTCCGTGGATTCGCGTTTAAAACGGTCCATCTCCTCGATGACTTCGATGGGAATGAGCACGCTGTTTTCGGCGAAACTCAGGAGCGAATGCGGGTCGTGCAGGAGAACGTTCGTATCAAGAATATAATTTTTCACGGAAAAAATCCGGGCTTTGACGCCCGGCAGATAGTATATCGGAAATAATGGTCATGTGCTGAAATTCATTTAACCATGAATCGGCGCGCTTGAACACTCGTTAACAGATGATTTGACATGAATTTTACAAAATTGTTTGAGAAAAAACTCAATTAAGAATGGGAAGACTAAATCCTGGAACCGGTTCGTGCTCATTCGTCATCGAAATCTTTAATTTTTACTTTGGCCATGGTGGCGTGCCATTTAAGGATTTCCCGGTGGCGCGTCGGCAATTTGTAATGGCCCGAGTACAGGAAATTTTCCAGCATCCCAAACAAATCAAAATCCACAAAGCGCGGCCGTTCATCCAATAAAAATGGCTGGTGGGAAAGAATAATCTCGAACGGCACCAGCCGCTCCTCCAGTTTTTTGAGCCAGATTTTTTGCTCCTTGCGCCATTGTTCCAGGCAGCCGCGGCCGAATTTACGCTCTTTGAAGCGGAGATATTGGAGTTGGTCCTTTACGGGGACATTCTCTTTCCAATAAATATCGTTGAGCCGGAATGTGCAGCCTTCGATTTCATTTTCCACAAAACGCCATAGGACCGATTGCACGCCACGCCAGCCCGTCGGAAACAGGCCCAACTCCAATTCTTCGTCCAGATATTTGGCAATGACCTGGGAATCTTCGTTAAGTTCAAAAATGACGTTTTTACCGTCCCGGATGACCGGCACGCCATAGTAACGCTGTTTGGTCAGCTTCCAAACCAAGGCACGTTCCTGTGCGGGAATATTGGTAATCTTGAAAGGCTTGCCGGAAAATTCCAGAATCCGCCGTTGCACCAGGGCGAACGGGCTCCAGGGAAACTGAATTAATTCTATCATTTCAAAAATGCGTGCTTCCAGACGCACTGTAGGAGCGTGGCGCGGCGTTGACAAGCGTGAATTTTTTTCTGCGCCGGCCGTTTTTCCAAAATTATCGGTGCCGGGCTTTGTCACGGCATTGTCACAATTCCGTTGCACGATTGTCATGCCGCTGCTTCAATGTGTCCGTGCCCGGGCGGGCGGCAATGCCGGCGGAAAATCACGCGTTTTCCGCCTAAAACCCGGGCGGAAGCGGGTCTTTCAATAGATGAAAAAAACCATTCGATTCGGTATGCTGGCCCTTATTGCGGTCTGGATTGTCTCCTGTTCAAAAAACGGGACTACGCCAGCCCCCGATGCGCAAAATGCGCCGAGTTCGCCAATGCTCATTAACGGCGCCGGTTCCACGTTTGACTATCCCGCTTTCACCAAATGGTTTGAAGCTTACGCTCAGGTGGACCCGAATGTTAAATTTAATTATCAATCCATTGGCTCCGGCGCAGGCCAGAAGCAGTTGCTCAATCAAACGGTGGATTTTGGCGCGTCCGATGCGCCAATGTCGGACGAATCGATGTCCAATGCCCCCGGCCACATTTTGCATCTGCCGATTGTCGCCGGCGGCGTCGCCATCATTTATAACCTCCCCGGCGATCCCAAACTGAAACTCGATGGCGATATCCTTGCCAACATCTACCTGGGCAACATCACCAACTGGAACGATTCGAAAATCGCCGCGCTCAATCCCGGCGTTAATCTGCCGGATTCCACCATTATTCCCGTTCACCGTTCCGATGGCAGCGGCACAACGTTTATTTTTACCGATTACCTGACGGCCGTGAATCCGTCATGGGCTGACACAGTAAAAAAAGGCACTGCCGTCCAATGGCCTTCGGGCATCGGCGTCGGGGCCAAAGGCAACGCAGGAGTAGCCGGGCAGGTGAAAGAACTTCCCGGCGCCATTGGATATGCTGAATTGGCCTATGCCGACCAGAATAAAATCCCTTATGCCGATATGAAAAATGCCGCGGGCAATTTTATTTCGCCCTCGCCTGATTCCGTGCAGGCCGCCTTGGCCACGGCCAGCATCCCGGACGATTTTCGTTTTTCCATGGTCAATGCGTCTGGAGACCGGTCATATCCCATCGCCGGCGTCAGTTGGGCCCTGATTTATCAGCAACAAAAAAGTGATAGCGGCAAGGAATTAATCGCCTTTCTGAAATGGGCTGTCACCGATGGCCAGAAGCTTTCGCCATCGTTGGATTATGCTTCTTTGCCGGACGCCATACAGCAGCGCGAATTGAAATTGCTCGATACCGTCACCTACTGATTTCTTCTGCTTTCGGTCATAACGTGAATACCCCTGAGAAAAACGCCCCAAGAAACACTCGCGGCATTTCCCATTTTGGCAATAGTGCGTTCCAATGGCTGACGCTGCTGATGGCCTTTTCGGTTTTCCTGCTCATCGCGCTCATCGGCTTCGAGCTTTTTGACGGTGCTAAACCTGCGCTTCAAAAATTCGGCTGGCATTTTTTGGTCAGCACCAGTTGGGATCCGGTCAATGACGTCTTTGGAGCATTGCCGTTTATTTTCGGGACGCTGATTACCTCCCTTATCGCGCTCCTCATCGCCGTTCCCATTAGCATTGCCACGGCAGTCTTCCTTACGGAACTGGCTCCTTTGTGGCTGCGCCAGCCTCTCATCATGTTCATCGAACTGCTCGCGGCTATTCCGAGTGTGATTCTCGGTTTGTGGGGAATTTTCGTTATGGTGCCGTTTTTAAGCCAAAACGTTTTCCCCTGGTTGCAACATTGTCTCGGATTTCTGCCCATTTTTCAGGGGACCATCCTTGGGCCTTGCATGTTGGCCGGCGGCATTATCGTGGCCATAATGATTGTTCCCATCATCACCTCCGTGTCGCGCGAAATTTTGCGGTCCGTTCCCGGCTTACAACGCGAGGCGGCTTATGCGCTGGGCGCTACGCGCTGGGAAGTCACGCGTATCGCTGTTTTGAGCTATGCGAAAAAAGGGTTGTTCGGCGCCGTCATCCTCGGATTGGGCCGCGCGCTGGGCGAGACCATGGCCGTTACGATGGTCATTGGCAATTCACCGCAGATTGTTAAATCTCTTTTCGCTCCCGGTTATACCCTGGCCAGCGTCATTGCCAACGAATTTACCGAGGCCACGGACCCTCTCTACTCCGGCGCTTTGTTTGAAATCGGCCTGGTGCTGCTGGGTGTGACGCTGGTCGTCAACGCCCTGGCACGATTGCTTTTAATCACTTTCGCCGGCCCGACTGTGAAACCGCAAAACTGATTCATGACTGCTCCCAACCATCGCCTCCGGCAGTTCAAAAATGTGCTGATGCAAATCATCACATTCGCATGCGCCGTCCTGGTCGTCACGCCGTTGGTGCTGGTTTTTTATCATTTGATTAAGCTCGGGTTCAGTTCCATCAACTGGGCCTTCTTCACTCAATTGCCCAAAGCCGTCGGCGAAACCGGCGGCGGCATGGGCAATGCCATTGCCGGCACCTTTATTCTGCTGGGGCAGGCCGCTGTGCTGGGCGTGCCCGTCGGTGTGTTGGGCGGCATTTTTCTTTCTGAATACGGTTCAACCAAGATCAATATGTGGATCCGTTTTGCCGCGGACATTTTGAACGGCGTGCCTTCCATCACATGGGGCCTGGTCGTTTATGCGCTCGTGGTGGTGCCCATGCACGGATTTTCCGCACTGGCCGGCGGCATCGTGCTGGGACTGATCATGATCCCTTTGGTCATGCGAACGACCGAGGAAGTGTTGCATCTGGTGCCCGCCGGTTACCGTGAGGCTTCCCTGGCGCTCGGAATTTCCAGATGGAAAACGGTTTTGCAAATTGTCGTTCGTACCGCGCTCCGGGGAATTGTCACCGGGATATTGCTGGCGCTGGCGCGCGTGGCCGGGGAGACCGCCCCGTTGCTCTTCACCGCCCTGGGCAACAACACCTGGGCGCAAAATTTAAGGCAGCCCATTGCCGCGCTGCCGCTCCAAATTTTCAATTACGCCCTTTCACCCTATGACGACTGGCACCGGCAGGCCTGGGCCGGCGCGCTGGTTTTGCTTTTGCTCGTCCTGTTCATTAACATTGGCGTGCGATTTTTGACCCGGGAACGATGGAAGAGCAAAACCTGACAACGGCCTGACTGATTACGAAGCAATGGAACAACCACCGACCAACGCCGCTTTGACCGTGCGCAACCTGTCCGTCTTTTTCGGCGCGAACGAGGTGCTGAAGAAAGTGTCCCTGGACATTGCGCCGCGCGCCGTCACTGCCATTATCGGCCCCAGTGGCTGCGGCAAATCCACCTTTTTGCGCGCCCTCAACCGGATGCACGAGCTCAATCCCGAGGCCCGGATGGCCGGAGAAATCCGCCTGTTTGGCGACGACATCTACGCCCGCAGCGTGGAGCCTGTCATTGTCCGCCGCCGCGTGGGCATGGTTTTCCAGAAATCCAACCCGTTCCCTACCATGACAATCGCAGAAAACGTTACCGTCGGCTTGCGTCTCAACGGTGTCCGGGAC
>JASHZU010000265.1 GCA_030042375.1 Verrucomicrobiia bacterium | reverse complement strand
GCGAACGCCGCGATTTCGGCGAACCGCAACCAATTCACGAAAAACCTGACTCCTTCGCGCAAGTCGGGGATGAAACCGGTGCTTGTAGCCTGCATGGACTCAGGCCAGCAATCGGCATTTATTACGCAGCGCGTTCTGGAACTGCATGAGGAAGGCATGAGCCTGAACCAGATCGCGGTGCTTTACCGCTCGCATTTCCATGCGTTGGAACTGCAATTGGAACTGACGCGGCGGCAGATTCCTTTTTCCATTACCAGCGGGATTCGTTTTTTCGAGCAGGCGCACATCAAGGATGCGACGGCCTATTTGAAGCTCGTCATAAACCCGCTTGATGAAATTGCTTTTAAACGCGTCGCGCAATTGCATCCGGGGATCGCGGCGAAGGGCGCGGACAAATTATGGAAAATCTTTTCTTCAGAAATCGAAGATTTTCAGAAAAAGGCCCAAAGTGGCGGTGCTGAAAAACCCGAGAGCGAAGAAAAATCGAAACGCCGTGAACGTTCCTTAAAAAATCCCGTGGCCACGGCGCTGGAAACCTGTGCGCCGCACGTGGGAAAAAAAGCGGGCGTGGCCTGGGCGCAATTCGTCGCTACAGCAGCACAATTGGAGGAAGAGAAATCGCCATCCAAAATGCTCCGGATTGTGATTGATGCAGGCTACGATGATTATTTGAAAGAGAATTATGCGAATTATCGAATTCGACTCGAGGATCTGGAACAACTTGCGGTGTTTGCCTATCAATTTAAAACGACGGAAGAATTTTTAACTCAACTTGCGTTGCTTACCAATGTCGAAGCGGAAGATGACAATGCCAAGAACGACGACGACCGGATTCGTCTTTCAACCATTCACCAGGCCAAAGGGCTGGAGTTCGATGCGGTTTTCGTGATTATGCTTTGTGACGGGATGTTTCCCTCGGCACGGTCGAGTGAAACGGATGAAGGCGAAGAGGAAGAACGGCGGCTCTTTTACGTGGCCATTACGCGCGCAAAGAACGAGCTATATCTGAGCTACCCACTGATTCGTGCCGGCTTTGGCAATTCGGCTGCCGACGCCATGCAGCGGCCGTCGCGTTTCCTGGATGAAATTCCCGAGGAGCTGCTGGACAAGTGGAATTTGAAACCGGCCTATTAAGGCTTACTTCCCGATGCCCCGTTCGCTGCTGCGGATGAAATTGACCAAGTGGAGAATCTCCGGCCCTTGCGGCAATTCCTTCTCAATCTTGACCAGCGCGTTGGAAACAGTCAGTCCTTCACGGAAAAGGATTTTATAGGCCGTACGTAAAGCGGTCTGGGTTTCTTCGGACAAGCCAGCACGGTCCAAAGCGAATTTATTAATTGTACGAGTCTCGGCAGGATTGCCATCAGCCAGCATGTAGGGCGGGACATCCTGTACGACTTTGGAACAGCCGCCAATCATGGACATCGTGCCAATCCGGCAAAACTGATGAATGGCGCAGGTGCTGATACGGGCATAATCCTCAACGAGGACATGGCCGGCCACTGCGGCATCGGCGATAATGATATGATTTCCGAAAACGCAATTGTGCCCGATTTTGCAATGAGTCAGGAAGTGGTTGTTTGAACCAATGCGCGTTGCCTCACCCTCGCCCGTTGCGCTATTAACGCTGCAATACTCCCGAAAGACGTTGTTATCGCCAACCTCGGTCCAGGTAATGCCGCCTTTCCATTTCAAGTCCTGTGATTTAATTCCAATAGCAACAAACGGGAAAAATTCATTTTCCTTTCCAATTTTTGTGTGCCCGCCAAGGACGACATGCGAATGGAGTTTGCATCTGTCGCCAAGGGTGACATTCTCACCAATAATACAATAAGGGCCGATTTCGCAGACGGCGCCAATTTGAGCTTTGGGATGAACAATGGCCGAAGGATGAACAGAAGCCATAGTCTTATTCCGATTGCGGCAGCAGCATAAAGGTAATTTCAGCCTCACTGACGACTTCCCCACCGACTTTGCAAATGCCCTTGGCTTTGGCGATCTTCCCACGCGCTTTCATAATTTCCGCTTCGATAACCAGGACGTCACCGGGCAGAACCGGTTTGCGCCATTTAACACTGTCAGCGGCCATAAAATATGCCAAATGCGGCCCGGCTTCGCCGCGCTTTAGCATTAACAAGCCGGCGGCCTGGGCCATGGCTTCAAGTTGAAGGACCCCGGGCATGATGGGATGGCCGGGAAAATGTCCCATAAAATATGGTTCGTTGACGGTGACATTTTTAACGGCCTCAATGCGGTTATCTTCGAGTACAGCAATGCAATCAATCATCAACATCGGATAACGATGCGGAAGCAATCTTTGCACCTCTTCGATATTCATGACGACGTTCCGCCGAACTGGGGCGTCCCCTTGTGCGCCGTTACCGTTCGTGGGCGGCGGTCCAAAGGCCTGCGCGGCGCGGCGCGGCTTGTTCATTTGGGCGACAATCAATTTGGCAAATTCGCAATTGGTCGCATGGCCGGGCTTGATGGCGATCAGATGTCCGCGGATGGGTTTTCCCACGAGCGAGAGGTCGCCGACGATATCGAGGATTTTGTGACGGACAAATTCTTCAGGATAACGCAGCGGCTCGGTCGTGAGCACCGCGTCATCGCGAATGACGATAGCGTTTTCCAGGCAACCGCCTTTGATTAGATTATTCTTGATGAGCAACTCGATCTCCTCGAAGAAGCAGAATGTGCGCGCATGGGCCAATTCCTTTTCCCAGGTTTTTGGCGTGATTTCTGCGCTGTAATATTGGGTAAAACGTCCATGCTTGTCCGCGCTGGTGCAGGTAATCTTAAAATTTTCATCGGGAAACAAGGTCATGACTGTTTCACCGGACTTTAATTCAATGGGTTCCGAGGGCGTGAATGCTTCGCGCTTTTCGGCCTGCGGCGCGATGCCCGCGGCCTGGACGATTTTTGTAAATTCCCGTGAGCTGCCATCGCCGATGGGCGGCTCATTTGAATCCAATTCGATGATGGCGTTGTCGATGCCGAAACCAGCAAGGGTGGCGAGCACATGCTCGACGGTATGAATTTTGACATTCCCTTTGGCAATCGTCGTCGAACGGTTGGTTTCAGTGACATTTTCGACGCGCGCTTCGATTTCTGGTTTGCCTTCGAGGTCCACGCGGCGGAAGCGAATGCCGGTATTGGCCGGCGCGGGCAAAATGGTCATGTTGACCCGGTTTCCGCTGTGGAGGCCAACGCCGGAAAACTCCGCCGGCCGATTGAGCGTTTGTTGATTCAGCACGTACAGATTAAACAAAAGGCGGCCATGATTGGCAAGGAAGTTGAACGGAAGATTTTGCCATTTCCAGTATAGCTGCTAATTTATGACTATGGTCAAAGTCAGCCGTAACACGGGAGTGTCCAGAAAATTAAAGCGCTTTGCCGCGCCAGCCCTGCACGACAAGCAGAACGAACGCGATTTCCGCAAACTGCGGATTGATAAAGTCGGCGTGCGCGGGTTGCGCTTCCCCATCCAGGTGCGCGACAAGAAGCATGTCTTTCAAAATACGATTGCGACCATCGGCATGTTCGTGGATTTGCCGCACCATTTCAAAGGCACGCACATGAGCCGGTTCATCGAAGTCCTGAATGCGCACGGTGGCTCCATTCACGTGGAAAATATCAATGACATTTTGGGCGCGATGCAAAAGAAGCTGAACGCGGCGACGGCGCACCTGGAAATTGAGTTTCCTTATTTCATGTCGAAAAAATCCCCGGTGTCGCAGCAGGAAAGCCTGATGGATTATGTCGCGCGGTTTGATGCGACCGCCCGGAAGGGGGAAAGGGATTTTGTGCTGACGGTGAAGGCGAACGTGACGACGCTTTGCCCCTGTTCCAAGGCCATTGCCAAATATGGCGCGCACAATCAGCGCGGCGAAGTGACGGTACAAATCCGTTCGCGCGAAATTGTGTGGATAGAAGATTTAATCGAAGTGATTGAATGCTCGGCCAGTTCGGAACTTTACGCTTTATTGAAGCGGCAGGATGAAAAAGCCGTGACGGAACGCGCGTATGAAAACCCGGTGTTCGTGGAGGATTTGGTGCGCAATGTGGCGCTGCGCCTCAATGCCGACCCGCGGGTCACGTGGTATAAGGTCGAAGCGGAAAATTTTGAGAGCATCCACAATCACAATGCATATGCCTGCATTGAGAAGGGGTAAGGATTAAAACTGGACGCTTGCGCCCGTCCTGTTAAACTATATTGCCATGTCAACTGAAGCGCCATCGGCGCCAAAAAAGATTAACCTTCGCCGCCCGGACATTCTCGAAGCGGTGCAGGCGCAGGTCCTTTCACATTACCGCAGTGAATTGGTCGAGCGTATCCGCGCCAATGGCGGCGTGATTTCCTCGGGCAATCTCACGGTCAAGCTCGCAAAGGAATTCGGCTTTTGTTACGGCGTGGAGCGCGCCATTGACCTCGCTTACGCTGCACGACAGTATTTCCCCCACCCCCGCCCCATTTATCTGCTGGGCGAAATCATCCATAATCCCGAAGTGAATGACCAGATTCGGAATATGGGAATCCAAATCATTTCGCCCAAGCCAACGGATGAAGAGTTGGAAAAGCTCCGGGCGGAAGACGTCGTTATCATCCCGGCATTTGGCACGGAAGTGGGCACGCGGAAGAAGCTCGAATCCAAGGGCTGTGTCCTGGTGGATACGACCTGCGGCGACGTGATGAGTGTCTGGAAGCGCGTCCGGCAGTATTCTCAGGAAAGCGTCACGAGCATCATCCATGGCAAAGCGCGGCACGAAGAGACGAAAGCCACAACGTCGCAGGCGCGCGCCTACGGCAGCGGGCATTATCTGGTCGTGTTCAACCTGGACGAGACGGATTACGTTTGCGATTACATTTTGAATGGCGGCGACAAGGGCAAGTTTCTCGAAAAATTCAAAGGTGCCTATTCTGAAGGCTTTGATCCGGACTTGCATTTGCAGGCCATTGGCGTGGCCAACCAGACGACGATGTTGCGCGGGGAAACGGAGGAGGTTCAGCGCCGGTTCAAGGACGCCATGATCAAAAAATATGGCGCGCCCGAACTGGACAAGCACTTTCGATTCTTCGACACCATCTGCGGTGCGACGCAGGACCGGCAGGATGCGCTGGAAAAGCTTTTGCAGGAACCGATGAGCCTGCTCATCGTCGTGGGCGGTTATAATTCCTCCAATACCTCACACCTCGCAGAAATGGGCGAGGAGAAATTGCCGACCTATTTCATTAAGAACGCCGCGAAAATGGAATCAGCTTCCTTGATTTGTCACTATAACCAGCACATTCGTGAGGAAGTCACCACACACGACTGGTTGCCGGAAGGAAAAATTACCGTGGGTGTGACGGCGGGCGCGAGCTGCCCGAACAATTTGATTGAAGAAACCATTCGGCGGTTGTTTGCGTTGCGCGGGATCTCTGTCCAGGAATTGCTGTCGAACTAACCAGGTTCGATTTGGCTTTTGCCTTTCGCGGTTTTCTTTTTAAATAGGCGGATGCCGAGAACCCGGGAAGAACTTGAGGAAATTGAACGGCGGATTCTAGCGCCGTATGCACAATTAAGCGGTGAAACGCGCGGGCGCGAATACCCCGAAAAGCCACCCCTCTGGCGCACGCAATACCAGCGTGATCGCGACCGCGTTATCCATTCGCGCGCGTTCCGCCGTCTGGAATATAAAACCCAGGTCTTCCTCAACGGCAGTGGCGACCATCTTCGCACGCGGTTGACTCACACAATTGAAGTGGCGGCAGTCTCGCGCAACATTGCCAGTGCGTTAAAACTGAATTCCGACCTCGCAGAAACCATTGCTCTGGCGCATGACCTTGGCCACTCGCCGTTTGGGCACAAAGGTGAAACAGCTCTTGCGCGCTTGATGAAGGGGCACGGCGGTTTTGAACATAACCAGCATAGCCTGCGCATCGTGGAATTGCTGGAACAGAAATATCCGGATTTTCCGGGCCTAAACTTAACATGGGAAGTGCGCGAAGGATTGGTCAAGCATTACACGTCTTACGATCACCCCGGCAAACGCAAGGGTTTTGACGCCAAGAATTCCTCGTTGGAGGCGCAGGTTGCCAACCTGGCTGATGAAATCACGTATTACAGCCACGACCTGGATGACGGGTTGGATTCCGGACTGCTTTCGGAAAAGCAATTGATCCAGAACGTGCGCATCTTTGCGCAAGCAGCGCGGCTGGTAAAACAAGAGCATGGGGTTTTGCCGGAGGAGAGCCGCCGTTATTTCATCATTCGCACCATCATCGACATGCAAATTCATGATGTGGTGGAAAACAGCGAGAAGCTTATCCTGGATGCCGGCGTGACTTCGGCAGATGACGTTCGCCGTTTTCCCAGCGCGCTGATTCAACACAGCCCGGCGCGGCGGAGGTTGAATTTGGGGCTGCGGGATTACTTGTATAAAAATTTGTATTACAACCCGGTCGTTCACGAGCCAAATATGCGCGCGGTCAAAATGCTCAAGGAGCTTTTTAATTATTATCTCAAGCATCCGAAACAGATTGGTGAAGGTACGCGAAAGCGGGCCAAAGAAATCGGATTCTATCGGGCCGTATGCGATTACATGGCCGGCATGACCGACCGCTATGTGATGATTGAATACGAGCGGATTTTCGGAAAAACCTTTGAGCCGGAGGCTAATGGCGAATAACCGGCTCTCATCGATCAAGTTTCACAAGGGTTTCGTCCGAAGAAAGCGCCGCAAGCAATTCCGAAACGGTTCTCCCCTGCCCTGCTAAAATATAATCCGGCGCTATCTCACTGAGCGGTTGCAAAACGAATTTGCGCAAATGAGCGCGTGGATGCGGGAGGACTAAATCGGGCGTATTGCGTTTCTCGTTGCCGAAGGCAATGAGGTCCAGGTCGAGCGGCCGCGGTTCGTTTGGAATTTTCTTCGGTGCGCGGCCGAATTCCTTTTCCAGCTCGCGCAGCTTTACGAGAAGCGATTCCGGAGTCTCGCCTTTTTGAGGAACAAGGCCAACAATGGCGTTCACAAATTTTGGCGAACCGGGCGGACAATCGACCGGTGTGGTTTGCCACAGGGAGGATTTCAAGATGGGCGCGTTGGAAAAATTTTGCAGGCGAGCCATCGCGTCTAAAATAATCTTTCGCGAATCGCCTAGATTTGAGCCTAAAGCGACAAAGACCATTTACTTGAGCCCCAGCACATCCTGCATGTCGTAGAGACCGGGTTTTTGTTTGACGACCCAGAGGGCGGCGCGGAGGGCGCCGTTGGCAAAAGTGTCGCGGCTGGAAGCTTTGTGCGTCAGTTCAAGGCGCTCGCCGGAGTTGGCGAAAATGACAGTATGGTCGCCGACGACGTCGCCACCGCGGATGGAATGGATGCCGATTTCGGACGAAGTACGTTCGCCGACAATGCCGTCGCGACCATGGCGGGCGGCTTTGTCCAATTGCAACTTACGGACTTCCGCAAGAATTTCTGCGAGGGATTTGGCCGTGCCGCTGGGCGCGTCTTTTTTCATGCGATGATGCATCTCGACGACTTCCAGGTCGAAAGCCGGGCCGAGGATCTCCGCGGCTTTGCGCGTAAGCCAAAACAGCGTGTTGACTCCGGTGGAAAAATTGGAGGCCCAGACCATGGGAATGGCGGATTGAGCGCGGCTGATGAGCGATTTTTCCGCGTTGGAATGGCCGGTGGTCCCGACGACAACGGCTTTCTTTTTTTCCACGCAAAGCTCGACGATGCCGGGCGTGGCGGAATGCGAGCTGAAATCAATGACGACATCGGCTTTGGAAATGACGGTGCCCAAATCATCGCCCTGATCAATCTGGGCAATGACGTCGAGGTCGCGAAAACTTTTCGCGCAAGCGATGAGGGCCTGGCCCATCCGCCCTTTGGCCCCGGTAATGATGGTTTTAGTCATAGCGGTATCGCAGTTGACTATTTCAAAACGCCGCAACGTTTCATGGTCGCGCGCAGGACCGCACGATTTTTTGCATGCATCCGCACGAGCGGCAGGCGGTAGTCCTCAGAGATTCTGCCCGTGATGGCCAGCGCGGCTTTGATGGGGCCGGGGTTGGTCTCGATGAACAGGTCTTTGAACAGCGGAAAATATTTTTCGTGCAGGCGAAGCGCCGCGGCGGCTTTGCCGGACCGGAACAAATTGACCATTTGCGAAACCTCGCGGGGGATGACATTGGAGGCGACGCTGACGACGCCTTGCGCACCCACGGACATGAACGGCAGCGTGAGTGAATCATCGCCGCTGAGAATGATAAATCTGTGGCTGGTCGCGGCGCGCAGTTGAGAAACGCGGTCGCAGCTTCCGCCGGATTCTTTGATGCCGATGATGTTATGACAGTCCTTTGCGAGGCGGCGGACGGTTTCCACGCCGATCTCCACGGCGGTCCGGCTGGGAACGCTGTAAAGGATGATGGGCAGTTTGGTCGCGCGCGCGATGGCTTTAAAATGCTGGTAGAGCCCTTCCTGGGTCGGTTTATTATAATAGGGCGAAACCTGGAGCGAGGCATCGGCGCCGGCAGCTTCGGCGGCGCGGGTCAGGTAGATGGCTTCGGCGGTGGAATTGCCGCCGGTGCCGGCGATGATTTTGACGCGGCCACGATTATAATCGATGGTTTTTTCGATAACGGCGATGTGTTCCTCGTAGCTGAGAGTGGCGGATTCGCCGGTGGTGCCAGCGGGGACAATGCCGTCCACGCCGCCCTTGATTTGAAAATCAATCAGGCGTTCGTAGGCGGTTTCATCGAGCCGGCCGTTTTTAAACGGCGTGACTATCGCGGTATAAGTGCCGGTAAACATACAATGTGACAGTAAAATCGAAATAACGGGAGTTGGCGAGAAGAAATAGTGCGGAGTGACAAGCATGAGCATCGGCGAATGGCGCAACTTAAATCAACGGCAGGTTTCATTTTTTGGTCGGTATCGGTTTGTAAGCGGTCTGTATTTTATCCGGGAGGGTTAATTTAGGTTAATTTTGCCGACTCGTTTTTTGCCACCGAGTCACAGAGGGCACAGAGAGCTGTTAGGCTCTACGGTTTTCGCCTTCCGCTTTTATTTCGTATGTCAAAGAGCGGAGGCCATTTTAGCCGACGCGCCGGCTTTTTCTTAATTCCCGAATACCTCAATCGAGAAGCCTTCGGCAAGATGTCGGAGATATGCGCATAAGTACTTGGATTCCATGGCATAATAAGTGCTGGATTTTCGGCGGCGGCGGATTGATATTTCGAATAGAGTAGAAAGAGAATCCGTGATTTTCTAATTAATTTTCCGGGCAGAAACTCTTATGAAAAAAAAATTAAAGATGGCAACCAGTCCCCTGCTTAAAAGCTCCACCAAGCTCAAGATGATATCGTGGCTTTCCAATCGGAGCGGCAAGCTGGCCGCCGTTTGGGCATGCCTGATGATTGGCCTGATGCAGCCGCTCTTCGCCCAGGTGACCATTCAAATTGTCAACGACAGCGGGCTGCCGGACAGCAATGTCTGGGTCAAAGCCCCGGGATATCGCGTTGGCACATACGAGGCGGCGAAGCCGAGCGAGTTGTTTGTGAACCTCGGAAATACAAACCCGGCCAACCCCACCTCGATAGCGCTTTCCACGCTGACGACGGATGGCACCATCGTATCCTCCATTTCGGGAAATACGGACAAGGTTTACACTTGTGAGATTGATTATATCAACTCGGGCGGGATGTACTTTTCGTATAACGAACCTTTTACCTTTACCAACGGGTTGACTCCCAGCCCGCCGCCCAACAGCCACGGCAATACGTATCGTTACGATTACGCGGAGTTCACAATGAATGAGACGAATGCGGCAAATAATGCCATCGATGTGACGTATGTGGATAAATTCGGCATTCCCCTGCAGTTGGAATGGTATAAAGGAACTGGCACGAATTTAATAGCCGGCTCGTATGTGTATGCCTCGACCAAAACTTTGGCGAACGTTTTCCAGAACGCCGGGTTGGGACAAGCGGTGTTTGCCCTCGGCAGCTCGAATATCACAGCGGGATGGACGTACTCGGGCTCGGATTCGTACACGAATTTTGCGCGCATCCTGGCTCCGCAAAAGGTCAGCGGCACCAATTTTTCTGTTTTTCCGTATCCTTCGATAACGAATTACTTAAATTCACTGGTGGGCAACCCGTTCTGGTTGAATGGGGCGTCTCCCCAGGGAGGGTATTACTATGTTGGCTACCAGGCGAGCATCACGACAAATTCCGGCGGCTGGATGGTGACGATGGCTCTCACCACCAACATTCCTCCCTATAACAACACCATCATCAAGGGGACCCAATATACGAAGACGATCACCTTCGAAATCGGCAACTCCAATGCGAGCCAATACGTTTATGGGTCGCCCGTTGGGCCTGGTTTTTACTCGGTGAACGGAACCCTTGTCACCAACAACACCAGTACGACCTATGCCGTGGAAACGTGGATGATTGGCGATGTCTTGTCGTCGCTCAATTACGGTTTTTGGGGAGGAATTTACGGCACGAATTCGGCGAATTGGTATTCAGGAGTGAAATGGACGGCGTTTCCCTTCGGATCGGCCCGGCCAACAAATGACGGCTACTACAATCCGTACGCGGCGTTGATTTACGACTATGCGGATCCCTACAGTTTTGCATTTTCGGAACGGATTACGCCGGATGTTTTGATGTCGCCCACGAACGGCGACACGGTGAGAATCACTATTTTGCCGGACGATCGTTTAGATTCGCCCGTGGTGTCAGTTGCGGCGGTTACTGACGACACGATCACGTTAAATTGGAATGTCATTAGCGGGGCCACGGGCTACCAGGTGAATGTGATTCGGCCAACGGGGATGCCCGCCGTTTTGGTAACCAATGCCACGAGCTGCACCCTCTCCAACCTCAATCCCGGCACACCTTATGTGATGTCGGTGCAGGCCACGGGAACGGCCAATGGAAATCCGATTATCACCCCGGCGCGCAACATTTCGGCCACCACCACCGGTACTAACATGCCTGAGAATAGTGGCACGATTCCCGTCCAAATGACGTTTAACGCATCGGATCCTTTCTACCAGTTGGGAAATGTTTATATCAACGGGTACGAAATGTATCAAACCAATGGCTGGCATAATACCAACGGCCTAAATATCGGGTGGAATGCCACGGAAGGAACCAACCAGGTGATCGTCACTGTCCTGGATAATAGCAATAACGTGGTCTACAACGATTGGTTGAAATTTGTCCTGGCGAAGCCATTTGCGTTCACCAACATTGGCTATTTTGTTACCAATGACGTCACTTACAAGACGAATGCCGGCGTAATCACCACTAATTCGATAATGGTTACGAATAAAATTGTTTTCACAACGACGAATTCCGCCATCTCGGACATCGTCCTGGGCAATCAAAAACTCAGCGAACCGGCGCCGACGATCAGCGGGAAGCCTAATGGCGTAGTGGGGACCGTTCCCGGTTCTGGCACGAGTGTGGTCACGGTCACCAACTACGTGGGAAGCGCGACGAATTTTGCCATCAGTCTTCCCGCCAGCGCTGCGATCGTGAGCCTGACCTATGTGCCGGCAGAGACCCGAAAATTTGCGCCGTATATCGTATCGAATCCCTCAGTGCCAATCTGGAGCGATATAACGAGGTTGACTAACGGCAATTTCGAATTGGAGTACACGACTGAAAGCGCGTTGAATTTTAATATTTATGCGTCTTCGAACCTGTTGGATTGGACGATGATTGGCACCGGCATCAATATCTCGCCGGGACTCTATCAATTCATTGACTCCAACGCGCCCGGATACGAATACCGCTTCTACCAACTGCGTTCGCAATAGGCAAAAAGGCGCATGGCTAACGGCTAGCGCTTATTTATTGCCCATATGGTAGGGAAGCCGGGCCTGGTAAAATTTCAATTCCACCGTGAGTTGTTCCGCCAGGTTCTGCTGCCCGGCGGCCTGGGCCAGTGCAATCGCCTGCTCCGCGCACCGTTGGGCATCATCGAAGCGTCCCGCCTCGGCATAGGCGGCCGCGAGGGTATGGAGAATGAGTGGGTTATTTCCGCCAGTTAGCTGGCTGGCTTTTTCAGCCAATTGCACAGCTTCAGCCCCATTGCGCAGCGATGTCTGCGGCGCGGTGGCCAGCACCCAGGCCAGGTTGTTTTCGATTTCAGGAGAGTCCGGTTTTAACTGCACTGCCTTTTGGTAATATGTAATGGCATCGGCCAGCCGGCCATGTTGGAGAGAAATAATCCCCAGATTGTTATTGGCATCGGCGTTGTTGGGTTCAATTTGCAACGCTTGTTGGAACTGGGCAATCGCATCATCCATATCCCCTTTCCTGACCAGCGCGTTGCCAAGGTTGTTATGGGCTTCCGCGTAGCCGGGCTGGAGTTGCAAAGCGTCTTGATACTGGGCAATCGCTTCATCCACTTTGCCGTTTTGAAACAAAGCGAAACCGAGATTGTTATGGGCTTCCGCATTGTTGAGTTCGGCGGGAAGCGCCTTTTGATATTGTTCGATAGCGGCGTCAAAATCGCCTTTTTGGAGCAGCGCGTTGCCAAGGTAGTAGTCAGCTTTGGGGAGGTCTGGATTGAGCTGCAAGGCCTGTTTGAGTTGTGCAATGGCATCGTCCGCCTTTCCTTCCACGAGCAATGCAATGCCGAGATTAACACGGGCATCCACATAATCGGGTTTGAGTTGCACCGCTTGTTGAAATTGAGCGATGGCTTCAGCTACCTGGCCTTTCTGCATGTCTGCCGTACCGATATTGTTGTAAGATTCCACAATGTCCGGATCGGTTCGCAGGTTCCTCTGGAATTGGGTGATGGCTTCGTCCGCTTTGCCCTCATTTAACAGCATGAATCCCAACTTGGTGCGGACCACAAAATTATCCGGGGTGCAGGCCAGGGCATGAGCCCATAACACTTCGCTGTTCCGCCAATACGTCGTCTGCCGGTGCGCACAGAAAATCAGGGCCGCCAGAATGATGGCGGAGCAGCCGCCCAGTATCTCGCGGCGGTAACGCCAGCCGGCACATAAATCCACTGTGGCCCAGGCCAAAGCGATATACAGGCCAATCTGCGGCAGATAGGTGTAACGGTCCGCATGCGCCTGTAAACCTACCTGTAGAATCCCGATGACCGGCACCAACATTCCCAAATACCAGAGCCAGCCAACCAGGAAATAAGGACTTTTCCGCCGTAGGGCAATGGCCAGGGCCGAGACGGCCGATAAGAAAATTAAGGATACAATAATTTCCCAGAGCTCCAAACCGTGCCTGGCATAGGGATAAAAAGCGATCAACCCCGCCGGCCAAAACATCTGTTCCAAATAGACCGCGTAAGAAACCAGGGCGTTGCCGATGCGAATCGACAAAGGAAGCGATGACATTGCCTCCCGCTGTGCGAAAAGCGTGACCACGCACAATGCAGCCGCCAATCCGAACAAGGGAAGCTTTTCAATAATCAACTGTTTCGAGTTGCCGGCGCGCCACCGATTCAGCGGCCAATAATCCAGCAGCAAGAGAACGAAAGGAAGCGTTACGAGCATCGGCTTGGACATCAAACCAAGGGCGAAGAAGAGCATCGTCAACAGATAGTAAATCAACGGCTTTGAAGCGCGGACATATCGGACATAGGCCCAGAGCGTCAGCATGAAGAACAACCCGCTCAACACGTCCTTGCGCTCTGACACCCAGGCCACCGATTCCACGTGTAACGGATGAATGGCAAAGAGCGCGGCCACAAAGGCGCTTCGCCAAAGGGCTCCGGTCATTCGCCGCAAAACCAGAAACAATGAAATGGCCGTCGCTGCATGGAGCAAAACACTCGTCAGATGATGGTCCCCGGAATTAAGCCCATAAAGCTGGCAATCCAGCATATGGGAAAGCCAGGTTAGAGGATGCCAATTCGAGTAATGGGAAGTGAAAGCCCAGGCAAACCCATGAAATGTTAAACCTTTTTGGACGACAGGATTTTCATAGACATAATCATCGTCGTCATAGTTAATGAAGTCATAGCCCAGCGTCTGCCCGAAGACGACAAACGTGATGATGGCCAGGAAGGCACAGACCCCAAACACCGTCCAACCATCGCCCCGGCCAGGCGCGCCGGCAGGAATAGAGGCAACTTTCTTTGATTGTGTTTTCTTCTTCTTTCGACTCATTTGGCCGCTTTAGGAGATGACGAAATAAAGTGGAGAAATTTTCATGCGCGGAATTAAACCGTCAATGTCTCGCACGCAAAAGAAAATAATTTGCGGGTGAGGATGACCACGCGAAACGCGGTAATGTGATGAGGGGGATTCTGGACAGGCAGAATGCCTGCCCTGCTTTACTTCTTCTCCGCTTCGACGGCGGCGAAGAGATTTTCCAGGCTGTTGAGCTTCGTTTGCTGCGACTGGGCTCGCAAGCTCAAAACCTGGCGCAGGTATTCGATGCCGTCGGGGACGGTGCGGATGGATTTAGGCAGGAGCGCGCCGGCGGCGTTGGCGTGGCCGCCACCCTGGAATTTTTCCGCGACTTTCAAGGCTTCGCCGTTGTGGCTGCGGAAACTGGCAAAGACGAGGTTGCCGCGACGGAACAGCGTGACGAGGACGGGATATTTCGTGGCGTGCTGCTCGAGGAGCTGATGGACGATTAAGTTGTTGTTGCCGACGACAGTGTCCACGTAACCGATAGTGGGCGAGAGTTCGGTGACGTTGGCTTTGCTCCAATCGAAGCCGAGGGGATTTTCGATACGACGTTTCACGGCCATGACTTCGAGCAAAGGATGGTCGAGGAGTTTCTCAACATCGCCATCAATGAGCGCGTGCAGATTCCAAAACTGATAGGTTTTGACGAGGTTGGCGTAATCGCTGGCGAGGACGAAGTCGGGGTCGTCCACGAGGAACAAATCGGCGACGTTGTTCAGATGCACGAGGCGGTCGAGGGTTGGCGATTGGATGCCATCGTCCTTACAAAGGTCGTAGCAAAGAGTCGCGGCGGCTTTGTTCACGTCGTGAACCAGCATCGCGTTTTTGGGGGCGGTTTCGGTCACGTGATGGTCAATGACAAGCCAGCCGGGCTTATCCATGCGCATTTCGAAGGTGAAATCGGCGGCCCAGGCGGAGTGTTCGCGGAGGTCGCGTTGCTTCCAGAAGTTATAATGATAGGCCTCGATGCGGACATTGGCGCCGAAACGCTTTTTGGCGAGCCGCTGCAAAAGAATGCCGGAAAGCAATCCATCCAGGTCGCTTTCGTGCGTGAAGATAACTTCAGGCTGCGGCAAATCCCTCATTAATAAAAGCTACCCCAACCACAGGGACAGGGCGAGCTTCAAATTAAGGAATTTTCCTCCAAAATGCCCTCACCTCACCCTAACCCTCCCCCTCCCATCGGAATGGGAGCGGAGAGGGAACAGCCAGCGGGCCATAAATCTTACTCTCCGATTCAAGCGTCCGTGACCGATTAAAGTTCGTGAAATCCCTGCAAAATGTCTTTGAAATTTGGGGGATTTTAAGGCAACCTGCGCGTTCGCTTTTCAGCAAATCTGAATGAAACGCACGCATCATTGCAACGAATTACGCCCGTCGCACATCGGGCAGGCGGTCACGCTCTCGGGCTGGGTCCATTCCCGGCGCGACCTGGGGGGCTTAATCTTTATTGATATTCGCGACCGTGAAGGCCGCACGCAAACGGTTTTTGACCCATCGGATTTGCCCAAGGACGTTTTCGCGACGGCGGAAAAGTTGCGGAGCGAATGCGTCGTGAGTATTTCGGGCAAGGTTCGCCAGCGGCCGGCGGGGACGAACAACCCCAAAATCCCCACGGGCGAAGTGGAAGTCATGGCGCAATCGCTGCAAGTGTTGAACATGGCGGACGTGCTGCCCTTCCCGGTGGACGATCCGGAAGTGGCAAACAAGGTGAACGAGGAGCTGCGGCTGAAGTATCGCTACCTCGATCTGCGCCGGCCGGAGATGGCGCGGAATTTAAAATTGCGCAGCAAGGTGGCCATTGCCACGCGGCAGTACATGGATGAGCAAGGATTTTTGGAAGTGGAAACGCCGGTGCTGTTCAAATCCACGCCGGAAGGCGCGCGGGAATTTCTGGTGCCGAACCGCCGCGAACCGGGGACGTTTTATGCCCTGCCGCAATCACCGCAGCAGTTCAAACAAATCCTGATGGTGGGCGGCGTGGAGCGCTATTTCCAGATTGCGCGCTGTTTCCGCGACGAAGACCAGCGGGCGGACCGGCAGCTTGAGTTCACGCAGGTGGACATCGAGATGTCGTTCATTGAGCGCGAGGACATTTACCATCTGATCGAGGGCCTGCTGAAACGAATTTGGAAAGCGGCGGCGGGCGTGGACATTGCGACACCGTTCAAACGGCTGCGGTTTGAGGAAGCGCTGAACCGCTATGGCATTGACAAGCCGGACACGCGCTTTGCGATGGAACTGGCGGATTTCACGGAGGAATTTCGCGCGAGCG
>JASHZU010000264.1 GCA_030042375.1 Verrucomicrobiia bacterium | reverse complement strand
TTCGGCGTGAGGGGAGGAAACTTTTTGATTGCCGCCTTCCCAAATCAAAATTGAAGGGTCATTCCGAAAATAAATCACCGCATCCCGAAAGGCGTCGGCGCGGATCCGCCAGGGCGCGCCCACTGTATCGGATTCTCCATCCACACCCGGCTCATCGGCGATAATGCCCAGTTCATCGCCGGCCTGAATCATTTCCGGGCCGGCGCCGCAATGGCCCCAGCGAATGAAATTGCCTCCGGCGTCCTTCATCATTTGCAATGTATAAAAATGCAGCCAATCCGGCTGGGCGGTGCCCAATCCGGGCCATTCGTCAGTCGGACGCTGGCCCCAGCCGTGCAGCTTCAGGTGATGGCCATTAATCCAAAATCCGGTATTGATGTCCCAATGAACCGAACGAATGCCCAAGGGAATTTCATCGGAATCCACAGTCTTGCCATCTACGCTGATGGAACAAACGACATGGTAAAGGTACGGATAATCCGGTTCCCATAATTGCGGATTGTCCACGTTGCCGGAAAATTTAAAAAGCTTCTGCTGGCCGGCGGGAATGGCTCCGTTTTGGTTCAATTCCAGGACAGTGTTGCCTTCGCGATCCAGGACTTTGGCTGTCACTTCGATTTGTTCATCGGTGACGCGGTCGTCTTCCACCGGCACTTCCACGCCGATGGTTGCCGATTTATCGGAAATCTCCGTGGCGTACGCATAAGGCCCGGCGGTTTGGAGAAAATCGTAAAGGGGCAGGGTGATATGCAACGGATCGGTCACATAAACCCGCACATTGCGATAAATCCCGCCCAGCGGGGGATGCCATTGCGCGTTGTTCCAGGGGATTTGGTCGGCCTGAACCTGATCCACATCGTCGGGGAGTTCAGAGTTGATCTCTTCTTCGTAGCTGGACAAGTTGCTGGCGGCACCGGCCGCCTTGCTGATCATGTAACGATTGTCACACATTACTGCCAGCACGTTGGGCTTGCCGAATTGAAGGTATGGCGTTAAATCAAAACCAAACGGGATAAAACCGTTTTTGCACACGCCGAGATCATGGCCGTTGAGGTAAACTTCCCCGAACTGCCGCACGGCTTCAAACTCGATATAAACTTCTTTGCCACGATCTGAATCCGGCAGGACGAATGTTTTGCGATACCACGTCCGTCCGGACCATTCGTTGGTGTCGCCCAGCATTTGGCCGGGAGAAATGCGTTCAAAGGAATCGACGTCGTTGAAAGTGTGCGGTGTGGAAACCGTCGTCCAATCCGCGTCGTTGAAATCCGGCTGCTGCGCTCCCGGCGGATCGGCCTTAGTAAATTTCCAATCCGGATTGAAGTTGAGCACCACCCGGCCGTCGGCCACGGCATCAAGCCCCCAGAAAAGAAATGCTAAAAATAATGGAACAAAAAAATATTTTTTACTCAGTGACATAAGACAACGCTTTCGGCAATGGAACATTCTATATTATTCCCGGAACGGGAGCCCGCTGCCAGTGAACATTTGTTCTATTCCCTTCGTTCTATTCCCCTTGTTGAAAACAAGTTTACTAAAAAGCGCAGGTAGAACGACGTCAACACTAGCAGCCGGGTCGTGCGCGACAATCTTTTTTTGGGGGGAGCATAAACTTAGCTTTATGGCGCAGGCAGGACCATTACAAATAAACAAAAATACTAGGCACAACATACTACGAACGAACGTTCTATGGACTCATGGTACCACATGATGTATATATGCTCACCGTTACGCCCAATTTATAGCTACAATTCGCACGTTTATCCCCATATGAAGACGCTGTTTAATTCCTCCAAAATTGTTGTCCTCGCAGCATTAACCGCTGCTATAAGCCAAGTCGCCCATGCTGTGCAGTATGACTGGACCGGGGCTGATTCGGCGAACTCAATGAATTGGAGCGACAATAATAATTGGCTTCCCACAACCGGTTATCCCGGTTCCGGCGCCACTGCCGACTCTGTAGTTTTCAGTTATACCAATGCCTCCGGCAGTGCCACGACTGTCAACAACATCGTCAACGCCAATACGACAATTTCGTCTTTGACTTATACTAATTTAGGGAGCGGAAACTGGCAGGTCACAGACATTCCGAAAGGAGTTACTTTGACGGTCACGAATTTCTCAATGGGTGTGGCGGATTCGAGCTTGAGCGATGTCGCGATGACGGATGCTGGCACTCTTTTGGTCTATTCCAACATGACGGTGGGAGCCACGCAGACTGCCGTTCAAATAAGCGTGTTGAATCTAGGAGGGCTGAGCAACTTTGTCTACAATGCCAGTGGCGGAACTATTAATTTGGGCCCTGGCAACGACAGCTTGGTTGATTTCACGCTTGCGAATGGAAGCAATTTTATTAATGCGGCCACGATTGATTACGACCAGAACGATACCAGCAGCAGCGGCACTACCTCGTTCATCCTCGGTGGCGGGACCAATATTATTTTCGCCAGCACGTTCCTGGTGGGCGCGGGGAGGAACACGTGTACGCTTGAATTTCCTTCGGGCAGCACCGCTGCCGGACTTCTGTTATGTGGGACGGGTGGAACACCAAACCTATGTACTTTGACCGCTGGCAACCGCAACAACGGAGGCGGTTCCGGCAATACCATAAACGACAACATTTCATTGGACGGCTATCCGGTCAATATGTTTTTGCGAACGCTTACTTTGGGCGAATCCGGTTCGAATCCTTCGGCCACTGCCCATGGGAATGGGTTGCTGGCGTTTGACACCGGCATGGTTTACGCCAGCAATATAGTTATGGCCGTCGCCAACGGTACGACCGCTGGTGTGGAGGCAAGTGGGACAATTAACGTCGGCAGCGCAACCAGTGTGGCGAATCCGACCTTGATTATTGGTCTCGGCGGCGCGTCCATGGTTAATCAGAACTCAACATCCGGTCCCTCGACCGGTACACTTAATATCACCAATGGCACGGTTATTTGCAGCAACAGCGTCGTTAAGACGACCGCCGTCGGCACAGGCACGATCAATATGCAGGGCGGCACGCTGGACACGGTGGCTGGAAGTGGAAGTATTGGGACATCTACTACGCCGATTGACGATTTGACGTTCGATAATGGGACAATCCACTTGAATGTCAGTGGAACCAACACGGCGACTTCTACAGCCATTATCAACGGAACGACCGTAGCCGCCAGCGGCATGACGATTGACATTGACTCCGTCGCCAACGTTTCCGCCGCCGTCGCTATCCCGCTCCTCAACTATAACAACGCTGACGGTGATCCCGGCAGCGGTTTCACCCTGGGTACAGTGCCCTCGGGCTACACCGCCACCCTTAACGACGACGGTATTGGAACCGTTTACCTGGACATCCAGCCGGCCGGATTAGTGATTGTCCCGCTGCTTTGGGTCGGCTCTCCTAACGCTACCTGGACTATTGGCGGCACGGCCAATTGGAAGAATATGAATACCCTGGCCGCAGCCACCTTCACCAACCAGGATATTGTGGCTTTCGATGATACTGCTTCAAGCTCCAGCATTACTCTCAATACCGCTGTCGTGCCGAGTGCCATTGCGTTTACTAATAACAGCCTCACTTACACTATTTCAGGAACCGGCAGCATCGGTGGCAGTGCGACCCTTCTAAAAAATGGCGGCCAGACGCTGACGCTTTCCGAATCCGGCGGCGATAGTTTGAGCGGCGGTGTGGAAGTGGATGACGGCACCCTGGTTCTGGATGATTTGACCAATTCAATTTCCGGCGGCGCCTACGTTGCCAATGGCAGTTCCACATTGCAAATCGGCAACGGCGACGCCAAAGGCAACTTGCCCACAGGCACAATCAATGACATGGGCACGCTTATCTTTGATCACTCCAGCGGCTACACTGACACGGTAGCAACCGCCATCATTGGCGGCGGCAATGTTACGCTGAACGGAAGTGGAAACGTCACGATGACTGCTACGAATGGATACGCCGGTCCTACAACTGTTAATGCCGGCACACTGCAGCTCGTTGGCTCGGGCATCGTGTCAAACAGCTCGGTGGTTACGGTTTCCAGCGCCACGCTGGATATATCTGAAGTGTCCTCTTCCGCTCTGCCCGTTTGGTTGCCGAACAACTCCAGTCTGCAAAATTCCACGGTCATTTTAGGCTTCACCAATCTGGTTGTTCCGTTGGTGGCCAATCAGATTAACATGGCTGGATCGCAGAATACCGTCGACGTGACTGCCCTGCCGCCCATTGCCAGTTATCCGACCACCCTGACGCTCATGGACTTTCCGTTAAGCGGCATAAGCGGTTACAATATGAGACTCGGAACATTGCCTTCAGGGTATAGCGGCACGCTCAGCGAAAGCTCGGATGGCACCATGGTACTGCTTAAGTTAATAAGCGGCCCTTCATCACAACGCCCATACACTGTGTGGAACGGCACCAACAACGTTTCGACCGATACCAACTGGTCTGACGCTATGAACTGGCAGTTGCCCGGCGTGCCCACGGCGGCGGACAATGTGGACTTTATTGACAATGGCACGGTGGTGGGCGGCTCTCCGTTCAACGGCGTGGGCCAGGCTCCCAGTGGCCTGAATAATCCGCAGAACATCAATAACGTCGTCAACCAGAACTTCACCATCGGAACACTGACTTATACCAACGTCGGCGGCCAATACCAGAACACGCTTATCACCAACGGCCTCTCACTCAACGTCGTCAGCAACGGCAGCCTGACGGTGGGCAGCGGCTCGGTTGACTTTGGAGGCGGCGTAACGGTTTACGCGACCATCGCCGGGACAAACGGCACGCTCAATGTCAATAATACCAATGGTACGGTATTCGTTGGAGAAGGCAGCGCAACCGCTTCAGGCCAGCAGGCCATCCTGGACTTATCCGGTCTGGGCACATTTAACGCCAGCGTCAGCCGCACGCTCGTGGGCGTGGGCAGTTCCTCCGAAGGCATTTCCCTGGGCCGCCTCGCCGGCACCCTCTACCTTGCGGCAACGAATAATATCACCAACACCATTGCCGTGGCCGACGCTGAAAGCAGCGATACCGCCGCCAATGCTGAGGCCTTTGATATCGGCGACGCCGACGGCAACAACAGCTCTGAGGCCACTTACCTGTATTTGGGACAAAGCAATGCGATCTATGCGGATGCCATCGCCGTTGGCCGCCAAAAGGAAGTGGCGACCATGGAATTTAATCCATTCTATAACAATTCGGGCTACGCGAATAATAATATCTTTCCTTCCGCCTATTTCCGTGGCAACAGCGCGAGCGCCGTGGGAACCTGGAGCATCGGAGATGGCTGCGTCAATAGCGGCTCCGGTGAGGATGCAACCGGAACCTGCGATTTCACGGGCAACGGCACCGGCAGCGATGGCTATGTCAATGCGCTCATCGGTACGCTGTATGTCGGTCGCGCTGCCAATAACACCAGCGGTTCCGGCACTGTGAGCGGAACCTTGAACTTTGATAACGGCGTTATTAGCGCCGGCACCGCGTACGTTGGCTATCAGCCGGCCGATGTTCAAAAAGTCGTGACTGGTACAGTCAACGTCAACACGAACAGCAACCTGGGTGTCCAGGGCACTCTCTCGGTCGGTACGTTGAATCTCAGCGTGACGGCGACGGGAGGCGAAGCCGCGACAGGCGTCCTTAACATCGGAGGCGGTACGGTAGCTGCGGGCGCCATCGTTTGCGACCCCGTCGGCCAGAGCACCATCACCTTGGGCTACAGCACACCGCAGGGGGTGTCGTCGCAAGGCACACTCATCGTCACCAATACAGTCGGCGCTCCGGGCGCGCTTTTGACGGCATTGAATCTTCAGGGTGGCACGCTTCAACTGAATCCCTCTTATGGCGCAACCAATATCGCGGCCGCTACCGTCACCATCAGCGGACCAACGACCATCAACATCGCTTCAGTCAATACGTCCATCGGCGGGCCGCTGCAGATTCCGCTCATCAGTTACACCGGCACCGATCCTGGCATCGGCCAATTGTCCATCGGAACGATTCCGCCAGGATTTAGTATTGGCGGTACGCCCCTTACGGATGATGGTGAGGGC
>JASHZU010000263.1 GCA_030042375.1 Verrucomicrobiia bacterium | reverse complement strand
CAGGTCGCCATGGCGGGCGCGCTGCACCAATTGCATTTCTTCGCTTGGCGCAGATTGAGCTTCCGAATCATTGCGTTCGGCTGGTTCGGCCATAGTGATGGTCATACAATACAAACCGTTAAATTTGCAATTTGTTGCGCTAAAAATTCAGTAAAATCCAAAAGGCTATCCCGGCCTGCGTTTTCCGGCAAAACTTTCAGGGCAGTCCGGGCCTGATCTAAATATTGGACTATGACATCGAGAGAAGGTTCAAAAGTTTCGTATTTGACCAATAATCCGTTGATTGGCGTGATATTTTCCGGCTGCCAATTCCCAATCAGGCGTTCCAAACGGTTGCGGTCCGCGGCATCCGCGCGCTCCCAGGCCAGCAAAAGAGGCCAAGTCAATTTGCCTTTGGCGAGATCCGTGCCGAGGGATTTGCCGGCTTCAGCTTCAGAACCGAACAAATCAATGCAATCGTCATAGACCTGATAGGCGGTGCCGAAGGCCGTGCCGAACTGGCGCAAAGCAGCGCGTTCTTCCGGTTTGGCGCCGCCGAGAAACGCCGCAAGGTCGCAGGAAAGGGTAAACAATTCGGCGGTCTTCATCCCAATCACCCGGAAATATTCGCGGCGCGAAACCTCAAAATTGCGGCGGTGTTGGGTTTGCAGGATTTCGCCGGTGCAAACGGTATTGGTGGCCATGGCCACGGCACGGCAGACTTCCGTAGTGGGAAAGCTGGCGGCCAGTTTAAGGGCCTGCGCGAAAAGGCAATCGCCAAAGAGAACGGCAATTTCATTGCCCCAATTGGCCGCGAGGGTGAGCTGGCCGCGGCGGATTTCCGCTTCGTCCATGACATCGTCATGCACCAGCGTGGCCAAATGCACCATCTCTATGATGACAGCGGCGGTGACATGGTTGTCCGAGATTTCGCCGATAGAGTTGGCCGCGAGCGCTACCAATGTGGGGCGCAGGTGTTTACCGCTGCCATTGAGGGCGTATTGCGCGTAGGGGATGATTTTCGGGTCGAAATCGTTGATTTGGACGGTCAACTGTCGCACGACCGTCTGTAAGAACGGTTCGAGCGGTTCCACGAGAGTTTTCCAGGAACTGTTCAGGTTGGATTTGGGCGACTCCGACTTGCCCGCCTTCGCCACCTTTGGTTCAGCAGCTAGCATTCGCTTGAATCTACGGTTGCCGGTCGGATTAGTCAAACCACTTATTGCAATATCGTTAGCAACTTGGCTGGAGATTTAAGAGTTCAACTTTCGGGGGCTGCGGCGCAGGCCGTTTTGGAGCCATAACCACCAGACCATCACGAGGGCTTCGCGAACAATGTTGCGGGATATTTTGGATTGGCCGTGCACGCGTTCGGTGAAAACAATCGGCACTTCAATGACTTTATAGCCATTGCGCCACAGGCGGTGGGTCATCTCGATTTGGAAGCTGTAACCGTTCGAGCGCACTTCGTCCAGCGCGATGGCCTGGAGGGCGCGGCGGCGGAAACATTTATAGCCGCCGGTGGGGTCAGTAAAGGGCATACCGGTGATGAGACGCACGTAAATGCCCGCGCTGCGGCTGAGCATCAACCGCTTGAGCGGCCAGTTCACAACGCGCACGCCGCCGTCATAGCGCGAGCCCAGGACAAGGTCGGCGTTTTGTTTTTTAGCAGCCTCGAGAAACCGGGGAATGTCATCGGGATCGTGCGAAAGGTCGCTGTCCATTTCGAAAATGAATTCGTAGCCTTTTTCGAGCGCCCAATTGAAACCCGCGATGTAGGCGCGGCCCAGGCCGCTTTTTTTTGTCTCGTGGATGACGTGAATTTCCGGATGTTTCGCCGCCAAATCATCGGCCACTTGCGCCGTGCCATCGGAAGAATTGCCGTCCATGATCAGCATGTCCACTTTAACCGGCAGAGACAAAAGCCGTTGCGCGACGAGCGGAAGGTTCTCCCGCTCGTTAACGGTTGGCACAATGATCAGAGTGTCATTCACGTGAGGCGCAAATTGTTAAGAGAGTTGGCGACAAAAACAAGTTCAGTCTCTCGTACTTTTGTATTACCAATCGCCGGCCAAAAAGGCATGTGGGAGCAGTTCCTTGACGGTAAAGGTGGAGATTTTGGACAAATCATTGCTATCAGCCACGAAGACTTTGGCGTCCGTAGCGTATTCAGCCAGGAGCTGGCGGCAGGCGCCGCAAGGCATGGGTCCGCCGTCAATGCGTGCCACAACCGCAATCGCCACAAAATTGCGCGTGCCGCCGGTCAGGGCATTGAACAAGGCCACGCGCTCGGCGCAACAGGTCAGGCCGTAGCTGGCGCTCTCGACGTTTGCGCCGCCGATGACTTTGCCGGACTTGGCCAGCAGGGCCGCGCCAACTTTGAATTTAGAATAGGGCGCGACAGCCCCTTCGCGGGCTTTCGCCGCGGCGGCGACCAGTTTTTTGGAATCCACTTTCATGAGGAGATTATGGCTGTTTTCCGTAGAGCATCGCAAAGGTTTCCAGCAGGGCCGCGCCGCGTTTGCCGACGCGTTCGGCCGTTTCCAGGACGTCGGCGTGCGAGAGTTTTTGTTTATTGATGCCGGCGGCGAGGTTGGTGATACAGGAAACGGCCGCGACATTGACCTCCCATTGTCGCGCGACAATGGCTTCGGGCACGGTGCTCATGCCCACAGCATCGGCGCCGAGCGTGGCAAAGGCGCGGATTTCGGCCGGGGTCTCGTAATTCGGCCCGCA
>JASHZU010000262.1 GCA_030042375.1 Verrucomicrobiia bacterium | reverse complement strand
GCGCTCCACCCACCAGCCAAAGGTGGAGAGGGAAAAATCAATCCTGAACCAGAGGTTGTATGGCGTGAGATGGCCGTTGACGAGCGGATTATCACTGCCGATCAACCGCGAGTCATCCATCAGGAAGCTCCCGGGCAGCACAGGCAGATAAACAGCGAACGCGAGCAGCACGATGGCCGCAATGCCAATGAACAGCGCGCGTTGGCGGTGATTTCCTTCTGATTCTGAGTTCATGGCAGTCCGGCAAGAGACTCTGCGCGCAACGATTGTTCAAGCAAAAAAGGCGAGCCCGGTCAGGCTCGCCTTTCGAGAATTCATAAGGCTTACAGGCCTTTGCTAATCATGTACTTCAACAAATCAGCCACGCGGCAGCTATAGCCCCATTCGTTGTCGTACCAGCTAATCAGCTTGAAGAAACGCTTGTTCAATTCGATGCCTGAGCCGGCATCAAAAATCGAACTGGCTTTACTGTGGATGAAATCGGTGCTGACGACTTCGTCCTCGGTGTATTCGAGGATGCCTTTCAAGTAGGTCTCGCTGGCGCGCTTCATCGCAGCGGAAATCTCCGCGTAGCTCGTGTCTTTCACGGTGCGGACCGTGAGGTCCACCACAGAAACTGTCGGCGTCGGCACGCGGAACGACATGCCGGTGAGCTTGCCTTTGACTTCCGGGCAAACCAGGCCGACGGCTTTGGCCGCGCCGGTGGTCGACGGAATCAAATTGATTGCCGCGCTGCGGCCGCCCTTCCAGTCTTTCTTGCTCGGGCCGTCCACGGTCTTTTGCGTAGCAGTATAGCTGTGCACCGTGGTCATCAGGCCTTCTTCGATGCCGAAACCTTCCTTGAGCAGCACGTGGACGAGCGGCGCGAGGCAGTTGGTCGTGCAGCTCGCATTGGAAACGATATGGTGTTTGGCCGGGTCGTACTTTTCATGGTTCACGCCCATGACGATGGTGATGTCGTCGTTTTTGCCCGGGGCAGAAATGATGACTTTTTTGGCGCCGGTGGTCACGTGACCATGGCAGGATTTGGGATTGGCCTTGTCCGCATCGGTGAAGAGGCCGGTGGACTCGATGACCACGTCCACGCCGTGCATTTTCCACGGCAATTCCGCGGGCGTCTTGGCGCTGACCACTTTGATTTCCTTGCCATTGACGATCAGGATATCGTCTTCCGCCTTATCGGCGCTGGATTTTTTCGAGCCGACGGTGCCCTGGAAACGGCCCTGGGTGGAATCGTACTTGAGCAGGTAGGCGAGATTGTCCGCCGGCACGATATCGCCGACGGCGACGACTTCTACGTCCTTGCCAATCATACCCTGCTCCGCGATGGCGCGGAAGACAAGGCGTCCAATACGACCGAATCCGTTAATAGCAATTTTTACAGGCATATTTTTTACTTTCTTTCGGGAAAATTGTTAGCGTACCGAAAAACGGAGTCTATCATGCCGCAGCAAACCGTCAATGAAGAATTCAGGCACGGAACTGGCGATAACACATTCAGCGCCAAGTTTTCTAAAACGGGCGCGCATGCCCGTGGTGCCGAATTGGAGGATTGTACATGAAAATGGCCCTGTCGGCGGGCGATGGACGTGTTATTTAGTTTCTTCCATTGTGAAAACGCCTTTACGATTTCTCATCGCCTTCCTGTCCATAGCCACCTTTGCGCTGTCGGCGCAGGCGCAGGGCCATTATAAAAGTTTTATCGTCTCCACGTATGCGACGCAGCGGACCGTGCAAAGCCTGATGAATGGCGATTTGGATCCCGCCGGGTCCTGGTCCAACCTGACGCGCAATCTCAAGGTGGACAAAATTTATATCGAGGTGATGCGCAACCACACGCTGGTGGACGAGGCGGGTTTGGAAAAATTAAAAAAGTTTTACCAGTCACAGGGAGTGGAAGTTTGCGGCGGCCTGGCTTTTAGTGTTAGTGAAGCGAACGGTTACCAGGGTTTTGACTACGCGGATCCGGAAAACCGGGCGTTCGCCAAAAAAGCCGTCGCGCTGGCGGCCCGGCATTTCGATGAAATCCTGCTGGACGATTATTTCTTTTTTGACCGCAAGACAGACGAAGACATCCGGGCCAAAGGGAACCGCTCCTGGACGCAATACCGCCTGGATACGATGCGCAAGGTCACGAAGGATCTCATCGTGAAGACGGCCAAAGCGGTAAACCCCAAATGCAAAGTTATTATCAAGATGGCCAACTGGTATGACGAATATGCCGGCATGGGCAATGACACGGAAAAAGTCCCGCTGATCGCCGATGGCATGTTTGCCGGGACGGAATCGCGTTTGTGGGTAGGGCAGGAGCAACACCTGCAGCCTTATCTCAGTTACGATATTATGCGTTTCATGGACAACTTGCATCCGGGAGTAAATCAAGGCGGATGGGTTGACCAGGGCGGGGCCTTTCCGATTGACCGCTATTCCGAGCAACTCCTGGATACGGTGTTTGCACGCTGCCCTGAGATGTGCTGTTTCAACTACGATGGGATGCTATTCAAGATTCCCCGCGGGGCGATTACAAATCGTCCCTGGGCGAACGAACCCACCAGCCTCGACTTTAATCAGGTATTAAAGACCATCGGTCTGAATGAAGATCCTACTTTCGCTGATATTGCCGGTTATATCCTGGGCCGAGCAGACGCGGTGCTGTCCTGCGTTGGCAAACCGGCCGGCATAAAAACCTATACGCCGTATCACGCCACTGGTGATGAATTCCTGCACGATTATCTGGGCATGATTGGATTGCCCATGGATATTTTTCCGAAATTTCCGCCGGATGCAGATATGGTCCTGCTGACCGAACAGGCGAAATTTGATCCGCACATTATCCAGAAAATCAAAACTCAGCTCGAAGCCGGCAAATCGGTGTGCGTGACTTCGGGGTTTTTGCGCGCGATGCAGGGCAAAGGCATCGAAGATATTTGCGAAATCGAAGTCACCGGGGCCACGGTGGCCGTGGACCGCTTTACCTTTGCCAGCGGGCCCGGTTCACCATTCCGAGGCCGGCGTAATGCCGCCGGCGCCGCGCAGCCGAATGAGCTATTAGCCATTCGGGATTCCCTCCAGGCGCCACGCGACATCCTGATTCCCGAAATTAAGTATGACAACATCCTGACCCACGATGCCTGGGGCGATGTTTTGGGAGTATCGCCGGGCGGCACGACGTATCCCATTCTTCTTTCGTGTGACTATTCCCGAGGCAAATTCTATGTGCTGACGGTCCCGAACGATCCTGCCGACCTTTACGCGTTTCCCCCGATTGTCCTCTCGGTGATTCGCCAAACGCTTGGCTCAACCGAGCCGATTCGCCTCGATAAGGCGCCCGCGCAGGTTGCCC
>JASHZU010000261.1 GCA_030042375.1 Verrucomicrobiia bacterium | reverse complement strand
TATGGCATGGGTGAAATTGACGATCGCATCGTCGAAATTTGTTAAATGGCAGTCCGCAACCCCAAGCCCATAAAAGGCAACTGAGTTTGTTCGATTTAACCGAATGACATGGAAAAAATCCACAGTGGCATCGCCAAAATCGCTTTCCTGAATTTCTGTTAAACCACGTCCGTTATAGGCATAATCGTCTTTTGGGTTAATTTCTAGAGCATGATTGTAATCACGTATGGCATCATCATAATCCTTCAAATTGCGTTCGGCTTTGGCGCGGTTAACATAAGCGGGCCCATTTGTCGGTTGGATTTCAATGACTTCGGTGAAATCGGCCTCGGCTGCAGCCCAATCTTCCGCCTTCTCGTCTTGCAACCCTTTTTCAAAAATGGCCCTAGTTTCAAGTCTGTCGCATCCAACAGCAAATGTCAGGCTTAACAAACAAAGCGAAACGATGAGTCCCATTCGTATGGAAATATTCACGCAACAAATCTTTAGCAATTGTTTCGTGCAGAAATCAAGCAGCTTCCTCTTGCCGAATTTCCCAAAGCGAATAATCTTTAGGCATGATTGAACAGATAATCCGCGATATTAAGGCCACAGTGAACGCGGAAAAAATCAGCGATGCCGGCAAGCAGGAAATCCTGCAATCCCTGGCGAAGCTGGAAAAAGAAATCGCCGGCCTGAAAAGTCCCATCCAGGAACTGCGTTCATCCGTCCAAGGCTTCGAGCAATCCCATCCCAAGCTCGTCCAAACTGTCAATAGCATCAGCAGCGCGCTGTCGAACCTGGGGGTTTAGACCATTTCTGCAACCTCTTTCGGCACAGGGAATGCTTTTATGGAAGCATGAACCTCAGCGTAATTGTCTTTGGCGCGATGACTGGTTTCGCGATTCTGTTCATGGCGGCCATGTTCCTGTTTGAAAGAAATTCCCGGCGGCCTGACTTTCCCAAATCCGACATCGCGGAAGATCCCGATGACAATCCTTTCGAGCATCCGGCTGATTAGCCGATATCTCCTAATCTTCTTTTAACGCCGCAATCGCCGCCATGATTTCATCGGCGATTTCCTGGTAAATTTCTTTGAGCCGGTCCTTCGAGCAATCCTTCGCTTCCGCCCGTAATTTTTCAAACCGCATCGGCGCGCCGTACTTCACCGTCACTCTTTTCGGACGCGGAAATTTCATATCGCGCCCGTACGCCTCGAAGGTCCCAAACACCCGTACCGGCACGACTGGCGCTTCGGATTTCGCCACCGTCAGGCCAATGCCCGCCCGCGCCGGTTGCAGCTTGCCGTCCGGCGATCGCGTGCCTTCGGGAAATAAAATAATTCCTGCGCCGTCCAGCAATCGGCGCAGAATGATTTTCAAACCCTTCGCGCCGCCGCCGTCGCGGTCCACCGGCACCGCATTCCAGCTGCGAAGAATCTGTCCCACAACGGGAAAACGAAAGAGAGACTCGCGCGCCAGGTAATTGATATCGCGTTTTAAGCCCGCACCGACGAGAAACGGATCCAAAAAACTCACATGGTTCGCCGCCAGGATGACCCCGCCCGTCATTGGCACATTCTCCGCCCCATAGACGCGCCAGCGAAAATAAGTTGCGTAAAGCGTCCGAAAAAGGAGCCAGCCGCAACTATAGGAAAAGGTCATGACGCTTTGAGTGTCGAGTTACTTAAGCCTTTGCCGGATGTCCGAAATAATTAATCCGCTCGTCTGTTCCGATGTCATGTTCGAATTATTGATGACCCGCGCCCCCAGCGGCACCATCAGCGGCGCCACCGCCCGCTGACTATCGCGCTCGTCCCGCGCCGCCAAATTTTCCTGGATGCCATCCGCCGCGCGGCGCGCCGACCGTTCTGCCAGCGTCGCATCCAGGTAAAATTTAAAGTCCGTCTCCGGAAAAACATTCGTGCCGATGTCCCGGCCCTCCATCACCAAATTCCCAAACTGTTCGCACTCGCGCTGGCGTTTTACCATCCATTCGCGCACTTTCGGCACCGCCGCCACATGCGGCACTGCCGCGCTCGTATCTGCCGTGCGGATTTCCTTCTCCGGGAAATAACCGTCCACCAGCAAATGCACCGCGCGCAAGCCGTCCTTCTCCACGCACTCGAACCGTGTTTTCCATTTGCGGCACGCCGCGGCCACTGCCTTAGCGTCGTGCACATCGATTTTTTGCATCAGGCAATACCATGCCAACGTGCGATACATCGCGCCCGTGTCCACATAAACGTAGCCCAACGCCCGCGCCACCAGCTTGGCGTTCGTGCTCTTCCCGCTCGCGCTCGTGCCATCAATGGCGATAACAATTGGATTTTTCAAAGCAAAGAGTTTCGACCGAACGGACCGAATTTACAAAATTAAATTCTGAAAATTTTGTTCATTCTGTCCGGTTTTTAATCTGCAAAAAGTTCTTCCATCCCCAGCTTCCGTCCCGATGCCGCGTCCAAAATCGTCGCGCCCAGCCCTTTCGGCGGCGGCGCGGCCAGCTTTTGGAAAAAATTCGGGAACGTTTTCTTCACGCACGCCGGATTTCTAATTTTGATGCCCGGCACTTTCAATCCCAAAATCGCAAAACACATCGCCATGCGATGATCCTCGTACGTCTCAATCTCCGCGCCGTGAAGTTCCGACGGATAAACCGTCAGCGTATCACCCTTTTCCTCCACCTTCGCGCCGCATTTAGTTAATTCGGTTTTCAGCGCATGGACGCGTTCAGTTTCCTGAACCCGCAGGCGGCCGAGGTCGGTAAATTCAACAAATTTGCCGTCACCGCGATTGAAAGGCGAAAGTGTAATGGCCGTCATGATACTGTCAGCCAAATCACGTTTTCTGGAAATGGAAGCCGGCATATTCAGCTTAATTCCAACAAAAGTTCCAAAGTCCGCATCCTGTTGCCAACGACTTGTTGGCCAACTACGGACCGTTATTTGACTTTTATAAAAAGAATCCAACGAGGGACGGGGCCCTGATGAATTCTCCAATTGCAGCAAACCTTCATAAAACTCTTTTTGCCCAATCAACCATCCCGCCCCCAAAAAATAACTCCCGCTGCTCGCATCAGGCTCAATCTGGAATTTCCCGCCCTGGTGCGGAAACACGTCCATCATCTTCGACGTCATCGCCACATACGGTGATTCCTCCGCGTTCTCGCCTTCCACTTTCACTTCCCATTCACCCACTCTCGCGCACAGCAGCAGTGCCGAGGCGAACTGCGAGCTTTTCTCGATGCTCACCTTGCATTTGCCGCCGGGCCAAGGCCCCACGCCTTCGATCGTGGCCGGCAATCGGTCGTTGCCGTACTCCGTCTCCACCTGGTATCCGATTTGTCGCAGCGCTTTGAATAATGCCGACTGCGGCCGCTCATGCATCCGGTCCACTCCCCTCA
>JASHZU010000260.1 GCA_030042375.1 Verrucomicrobiia bacterium | reverse complement strand
ATGGTTCCAGTCGCCTCAAGCCGGTGCCGGTGAAGGAGCGCCGAGGCCCGGCAATTTAGGCGGAGCCGGTTTAGGCGGCATTTCGGGCAGCGGCGTTCCCGCCGGCGCACCGACCATCGTCCCGCTTTGGGGCTTGGGTGGAGGCGGCGTGAATTTGCCGGTCTCCACAATCTCTTCCACCTGCACACGGTCCAGCGTTTCGTATTCGAGCAGGCCCTTGGCAATCGCTTCGAGCTTGTCGCGATTATTATAAATCAAATCATGCGCGGTCTTGTATCCCGCATCGATGATGCTTTTGATTTCCTCATCAATGTCCCGCGCCGTGCTTTCGCTGTAGATTTTCGTGCGTGCCATTTCGCGGCCCAGGAAAACGTATTCGTCGTCCGTGCCGTACTGGACCATGCCCAATTTATCACTCATGCCGTACTGGCAAACCATCGCGCGCGCCATGTTCGTGGCCATCTGGATGTCCATGGCCGCGCCGGTCGAGATATCACCGGAAACAATCTCTTCGGCGATGCGTCCGGCCATCGTGACAGCGATGTCATCGAACATCTCCTTTTTGCGGCGGTTCAAAATGTCTTTCTCGGGCAACTGCATGGTCGAACCGAGCGATTGGCCGCGGGGAATAATCGTGACCTTGTGCAGCGGATGCGTGTGCTCGAGCATCACGTTTACGAGGGCATGGCCGGCTTCATGCCACGCGGTGTATTTCTTCTCTTCGTCCGTCATCGCCAGGCTGCGGCGTTCGCGGCCCCAGCGCACTTTATCGCGCGCTTCTTCCAGCTCGCTCATGCCGACGGCTTTTTTGTTCAACCGCGCGGCGAGCAAGGCCGCCTCATTCAATAAATTCGCCAGTTCCGCGCCGGAATAACCGGGCGTCCCGCGCGCAATGATGGAAAGGTCCGCGGTGGGATCCAGTTTCACGTTTTTGGCGTGAACCTTCAAAATCGCCTCGCGACCGCGCACGTCGGGCAAATTCACGACCACCTGCCGGTCAAAACGGCCGGGGCGGAGCAGGGCGGGATCCAGCACATCCGGGCGGTTGGTCGCCGCGATGATGATAGTGCCTTCCTGCGTGTCAAAGCCGTCCATCTCCACGAGCAAGGCATTCAGCGTCTGCTCGCGTTCGTCATTACCGCCGCCCAATCCATGACCGCGTGAGCGGCCCACGGCGTCAATTTCATCGATGAAAATCAGGCACGGCGTATTGCGGCGTGCCTGTTCAAACATATCGCGCACGCGGCTGGCGCCCACGCCGACGAACATTTCCACAAAGTCCGAACCGCTGATGCTGAAAAAGCTCGCGTCCGCTTCGCCGGCGATGGCCTTGGCGAGCAGCGTTTTGCCGGTGCCGGGCGGGCCCACCATCAGGACGCCTTTGGGAATGCGTCCGCCGAGTTTTTGGAACTTCTTGGGGTCCTTCAAAAATTCGACCAGCTCGGAAACTTCCTCGATGGCTTCGTCAATACCGGCGACGTTTTTGAACGTCGTCTTATTGCGGTCCTTGGCGAGCAATCGCGCCTTGCTCCGGCCAAAGCTCAAAGCGCCTTTGCCGGCAATCTTGATTTGACGGATAAAGAAAAACCAGAACAACACACCGATGCCGACGAAAAATAAAAGTTGATAGCCAAGGTCCGAGAGCATCGGATTGGGGATGCTGATGCTGACTTTATCCGAGGGAAACAGCTTGTCTCCCATCGCCTGGGTCAGGATGACATCGGGCACCTGGAACGCCTGCTCAACGGGTTTGCCGCTCGCATCCAGCACAGGTTTTCCATCCTTCATTTCATTATAGGAGCCGGTGATGGTGACTACCATGCTGGCGCCGCCGGAGACGGTAGGGCTCAGGGCGATGGTCGCCGAGGACACTTCATTGGAATCAAATTTTTGGAGGAACTCCCCTTCAGACAGCGTTGTGCCGGGTGACTGGGCCAGACGGTTGTGCATGAGCATCAACGCAACAAATGCCCCGATGATGACGATCCAGGCAATCCACGTGAAGGAAGGCATATTGAAGCCGCCTCCGCCCCCGTTTCCACCCTGCGGTGGCTTTTTCTGGCCGCGGTCGTCTTTTCTATTGTCGTTATCGTCAAACATGTTGTTCTCCTGCCTGTTTGGAAATCAAAAGTATCATGCTGTTGCTGCTTTCGCAACTCACGATTTTCCAGTATAAATATATAGCATGCGAATCGGTTCGCTCAAATTGGAATCCAATTTATTTTTATCGCCGCTGGCGGGTTACACCAACCTGCCATTCCGCCTCGTTGTGCGCGAAATCGGCGGCGTGGGCCTGTGCACGACCGACCTGGTGAACGCGCGTTCGCTCCTGGAACGCAATCCAAAAGCCCTCAAATTAATTGAGACCCGGCCCACGGACTCACCACTTGCCATCCAATTGTTTGGCAGCGTGCCCGAAGAGATGCGCGACGCCGCGCAAGCCCTCGAATCCCTGGGCACCCATTCCATAGACATCAATATGGGCTGTCCCGTTCGAAAGGTTTGCAAGGTGGGCGGCGGCTCGGCGATGATGATGGAACTGGAAAAGACCTCCGCGCTGGTTCGCGGCATGGTCGCCGCCGTGAAAATCCCCGTTACCGCCAAAATGCGCCTCGGCTGGGACGATGAGAATCTCACCGCGCCGGACCTGGCCCGTGCCCTCGAAGACGCCGGGGTGGCCGCCATCTTCGTTCATGGCCGCACGCGCGAGCAGGGTTTTGGCGGCACGGTCAACCTGGCCGGCATCCGGAAAGTCGTGGAGGCCGTAAAAGACATCCCGGTCATCGGCAACGGCGATATCACGACCCCGCAGGCGGCAAAAAAGATGTTCGACGAAACCGGCTGCGCCGGCGTGAGCGTCGGGCGCGGCGCGTTTTATGATCCATGGATTTTCCGCCGGACGCTACAGTATATGAATTATCCCAGCGAAGGACTTCCGGCCGAGCCGTCCTTTTCTGAGCGTGTGCGCGTCTTGTGCCGTCATTTGGATTTGATGATTGAAGTTTTTGGCGAGGCGCATGGCTGCCGGATGTTCCGCAAGGTTGCGCCCTGGTACGCCAAGCGTTTCGGCCCGTGCCACGAATTCAACAAACGCGTCGTGAAAATTTCCTCACGCGCGGAATTTGACGAGGTCCTGGAAAATTACATCCGCTGGCGCCAACAATTTCTGGATGACAACGGCGAACTGCTGCCTCGTTTCCAGCCACCGCCGATGGTCGCCTCCTTCATGCGCGACGAACCCGCCGTTGCCCAGCGCGAAAATATTCCCGTGCCCAAGGGGCCGGTGGAGGTGTGGTAGAAGCGGCTATTGCGGTGCTGATGGTTCCTCTTCGCGATACGGCTGATGTTTCTGATACAACGCGAGCAGGTCCTGGTTGCTTTTCAACAATTTCTGGTCTCCGGCTTTAGCTGCCAGTTGGCAGGCTTTCTGCGCTGTCGCGATGGCATCGTCAAATCGCCCGGCTTCGGCGTACGCTGCCGCCAAGGTTCCGACCATGACCGTTTCCTGGTAATGCGTATTTTGGCAGGCGCCTTCGGCCAGCTTTACAGCGAGTGGTCCATCGCGTTTGCTGGCATCCGGATTCGTGGCCATTGACCAGGCCAGGTTATTATTTTCTGTCGCAAAACGAGCCGCCGCGAAGCCGGGTTCGATTTCCAAAGCCTTTTCGATTTGTTCAAAGCCTTCTTTCTCCTGCCCCGCCTGGATCAGCGCATTGCCGAGATCATAGTAGGCTTCTGCGAATTTGGGATCTATCGCCAAAGCCTTTCGGCATTCATCAATCCCTTCGTCTTGCTGCCCCGTCTTGCTATAGGCAATGCCAAGGGCCAGGTGAATCGAAGCCGAATCCGGCTTCAGCAACGCGGCGGTTTGCAGACGTTGCACGGCTTCGTCCAGCCGGTTCTGGTGGATAAACGAATTGCCTGCAAAATAGTCGGCGGTCGCGCGGGATTCAATCGCCGCCAATAGATTAAAGACAAGGGTATATGCCAGCAGCAGGCACCAGCCGGTTCGCGCAAGACGCCGCCACTTTGGCAAGTCAGCGAGCGTCCGTTCCACCCCCAGGATACCGATGACCGCCAGGAGCATCAGCGCCGGAAGAAAATCCAATTCGTAGCTGCCGGCGCCGGCGAAAAAAAGGCAAAGCGTGCCCGCGGACGTCACAAAAAGCAAAAATAGAGCGATAACAAAATAGCGTATCCGGGAAGCGTCTTCCGCTGGCCGGTTTCTCCATGCCAGGGGCGATGACAGGGCCAGCCATGTGACCGGGTAGTTGCACAAAACTCCGCTGAAAGGCGCATTCGTTCCGTAGTAACCTGCGGGTGAAGAGGACGCCGCAATTCCCGCCTGCAAATAAGGGAAATGGCCGCTCCATCGCGCCGGCTCGATAAAATAAAAAAGAAAATTCCTGAACCAGTAATCCAAGCTCAATTGCCGGGCGGTATGGTTATTGTAATTGGTGAGTTGATAGTGCCATCCGAATTCAAACGGGCTGTCAAAACGCAGGTCGTTGTAAAGCATCAACCCTGCGCCAATCAGCAGCATTGGGCCGATGATTGCCAAAAACGATATCACAAGCCGCGGGCCTGAGCCTGTCTGGTTCGTCTTCCACGCTCGCGCCAAAGGAAGCAAAAGGATGATGGCTCCAAACAGCAACAAGGGCCGTGAACCGATGGCCAGTCCGTAAGCCACGCTGGCCAGGAGCAGCCAGAGCGCCGGCCGTTTGGCATCGTGCAGCGCCCGCCAGATTCCCGCCAGGGCCAGCATAGTGAACGCAAAAGCGCAGCTTTTGGCCACTTCATAGACGTCGCACGCCGGAAGCACTTCGAGGATGCCTGTGGCCAAACCCATGGCCAACAGGCCGCAGGCTGCGACCCAAACGCCGATATCTGGAAAATAGCGTTTCCAAATCGCGCGCAACAATCCGGCGGCAGCCAGGAACCCTAGCGAGAAAAAAATTACCACCGCGTTTCGGTGAGAGAGATAATGGCCGGTGAGGATTTCATAAGGCCAGAAAAGCACCAATGCCGGTGTGACGCCAAAATACAGGTACAACTTTCCCTTGTAATAACTCATCTCATAGGCCAAATCGTCTTTGCCCCAGACGAGAGACTCGTTAAGCGCCGGATCGTACGGATCGGAAAGTTTGGCGAGGCCCGGCGGCGCCTCTCTTTTTACGTTGAGTTGTCCCGCCTGGAAACCTTGCACCAGCAGATTATAATAGGAATCCTCCGCGCGCGGGCTGGCGAGTTCGAACACGCCTGATTCCGCCCACCAGGCAAATATCCCAATGATAAAGGCGCAAACCAGCCCCAATATGGCGTGCGGCGCCCATCGGATATGATTTTTAGGTGTGTTCAATCTTCCAAATTTTTTGCTGTCACCTAACCAGCCGTCTGGCCGTTCGTATCCAGATTGCGATCTGAACGCCTCTCACCGCTTGGACTGGCGGGGTCGTTTGGGCTTCTCGCCAAAGACCTTGTCAATCACTTCCCGGAACTTGCCATCGAGGATGGACTTCGGGGCTTCTCCCGTCGGGTTCAGTTCATCTTCCAAATTGAGCACGAACCGTTTTAAACGGTCGCACCGGGCCTGGACTTTCTTGATGGAAACTTCCAGTTCACCCACTTCTTTTCGCAAAAGCTCGGCGATTTCCTGCTGTTTCATAATTCTCCAAGGATAAACGCCTCCGCGCAAATAAACCAGCCTGGACTCACTTCAAACTGCGATGCTGGTAATGGTCGATTTTAAACTCGGGCGTGTCCCGGATTTCCTCGACCAGTTTGAACTTGTTTTCAAAAGGCGGAAAGAACGCATCGCCGCCTTCGATGTCGCGCTTCACCACCGTCAAATACAGGTCCGAACAGCGCGGCAACGCCTCTTCGTAAATCTGCGCGCCGCCGCAAATAAAAATGTCGCTCGGAAATTCCTCCGGGTTCAATTTATCCAGCGAATTGAAAATGAAAATTTCCGTCTCGAGTTTTTCGCCGAGTTTTGAAAAATGAAATTGATACGGCCGCTTCAGGAATTTCCCGCCGCGCCATTCGTGGTATTGTCCGAAAATCTCTGGGTGTTTTTTGATGAGGCTTTGCGGGTGGCGCGTGAGCACCATGTTTTTCCGGCTGGGCAGCGGGTTGCCGATGCTTTCGAAGGTCTTGCGGCCCATGACGATGACGTGGCCCATGGTCATTTGTTTGAACCACTTAAAGTCGTCCGGCAGATACCACGGGATTTTCCCCTGCGCGCCAATCACGCGGTTCTGCGACATTGCAGCGATGGCTTTGAAGTGTTTCAAGGCGGAATCGAACCAAGCAAAATTGGTTCCCGGGGACCCGGAAATTTTGGCTGACGATGCAACACATACAGGTCAACCGCACACCATGCGCGCGCAAACTGTTCCCGGAAGCTGGCGCGCAACGACCAGCTCCTCAGGCCGACATCCGGCGCGGCGAAGGCAATGGCATCCAGCCCATGCTGCTGCGCAATCCATAACGCGCGCGGGCAATGAAACTCCTCGGAAATAATCGTGCACTGGGA
>JASHZU010000259.1 GCA_030042375.1 Verrucomicrobiia bacterium | reverse complement strand
GAGTCAATAATTTTTTTGCCGTCGAAATAATTCAGTCCCGTATTTTCCGTCCCAATCCACAAATTACCATTGGTATCTTCCGCAATGGCGCGGATGACATTTTCCGATAATCCATCACGCACGGTAAATAGTTTCCAATCATGGCCGTCCCAGCAACCCAGCCCGTTCCCTGTGCCAATCCAAATTTTTCCATCATGTGCCTGGTACAGGGCAAAGATTTCTGGACCAAGAATCCGCGCGCCGGGGATGGGCGAAAAATGATCACCTTGGAGCATGAACAGCCCTTCCTGCTGTGACCCTGCCCAGACGTTTTGGTCGCGGTCTACCAGGACTTCCCAGGCCTGCCGGGATTGGCCCACCGGGAAATCACTTGTGGAATTGCTGCGCCAATAGGCTGCGCCAGATGCCCCGCACGCCGTCCATAACCCGCCCTCAGCATCCTCGGAAATCGATTGCACCGCCCATGAATGAAAATTTTCCGGCGACTGGAACAGCTTTCGTTTAATCCGGTTCAAACCCCCGCCATCGGTGCCCACCCAAAGGTCTCCTTCATTGTCCAGGCACATGGAAAGGACATAATCCGAAGACATGCCGTCCGCTTTGGCAATGCGCCGGTAATTTCCATTTTCATCGAACCAAAAAACTCCCGCGCCGAGCGTCCCCACGATCAGATTCCCATCGGCATCTTCACACGCCGCCCTGACCGGCACATTGCCCCAGGGACACTGGCCGAAATTTTTCACGATTTGGTTGTTGCTCATCTTCTCGATAGTCCCGGCCAATTGCCACATCCCGCCGTCTTTGGACGGAAAAAGATAATGCCTCGCCAGGTAATACAACTGGGGTGAAACCGCATTGGCGTAATAATTCATTTTGCCGCCGTGATACAGGGCGATGCCGCTTTCGGAGCAAAACAAAATGCCGGACGCATCTTCGCGCGCGAAGATGAAGGTCCCGGCTCCGGCGGTTTCGGCCGCAAAGCTGGTAATTTTTCCGTCATGAATGACTTCCAGCCCTGCCGCTGTCCCGATCCAAAGATTTGCCTGGCTGTCTTCGTACAGGAAAACGACTTTATCGCTCTGCAGCCCGGGCGTGTTCATTTCGTCGAAGGGCGTAAACTGGTAGCCATCGAAGCGCACCAGCCCGTGTTGCGTGCCGATCCACAGGTAACCGTCCCGGGCTTGGAGCACGGCAATGGCTTCATTGTCCGGCAGCCCGTCCTCATCATTCCATGTATTTACGATGAACGGCGAATCAGACGCGCCCGCGGCAACGGCGGAAAAGGCCGCGAAGAGAAAATAAAGCGGCCAGGCGAGCAAAAGCATCCGTCGAATCGGCATCCCCCATTTTCCAAACGATTTAGCCCGAAAGTAAAGCGGATAGAACCGCAAATTTAGGGCAAAAAATCGTATCATTGTCTTTCACTGTTTAAAAATGAGACACAAAGAAATTTCAGAAATTCACTTGCGGCAGGCGGCATCAGTAGTAGAGTGGCCTTGCCCAATGAGAACTGGGCGCTTCGGCGGGTGTGGCGTTGTAAATGTGTGTCTTCGCTGCCCCCGCCGTTTATCTTTTAGTGTGCCGAAGTTTTTCATAGGTCGATTAACCCGCCTCCGCCGTCTCCGTCGCAATCCGATGCGCATTGGCCATCACCGAAAATGTAATTGTCGTGGCCGGGACCGTCGGCAAAACCGTGGCATCCACCACATGCACGCGCGACCAACCAAGCGGACGTCCCTGGCAATCGCTCTCAAATTTTTTCGGATGCACGCGCATGGGGATCGAGCCGCCGCAATGAAAGCCCCGGCCTGGCCGCGCGATTTGCAGCATCGGCGGCACGGCAAATCCGCCCAGCGCCCGTGACTGTTTCAGCAATTCGCGCAGCACCCGCTTGATGGTGCGTGGCGTTTCGGGATTCAGCACAGGGTCAAGCTGCAGTACGTCCGCCTGCCCATTGCGCTTCAACGTCATCCGGATAGATGCTGATTCGTCCGAATGCAAATAGCCCTGCACGATGACCAGCCGCTCCACAACTTGCCGCGAAAACAGTTTTAACGGCCCCAATGAGCGCCGCACCGCCGCGGCGATTAAATCGCTATACGTATAAATCTGCAAATGCACCGAGCGATTGCTGATGGACGGATGGTTTAGCTCGATGAAAATCTGGCTCAACGTTTGCAGTGCTTCTTTGTCCACGTCCCGCACGCGCCGTTTCAGGATGATGGGAAACAAAAAGTATTGGCTGTCCTTCAGCGTGAGCGGCTGGTCAAAGGCGTCCTGCGACCGCAAAAAAATCTGTGCCGTGGGAATCACTCCTGCGCCCAGGTAAACCCGTCGCGCGTCAAACGCAAGCGGGCTGCCTGTTTTGCGATGAAACGCTTCAATCGTTACGCCGTCCGCCTTTTCAGCAAGCCTCGTCACAATCACATTGCGCTCGTACCGGAAATTGGGCTGCTGCTGCAATTCCCTGACCGTGTAGGCAGAATTATAGATGCAGCCATACACGCAGCCCGTCATGCAATGGGCGCAATAAACGCACCCGATGCCGCGGTTCGAATCGGCCGCGCGCACCGCCAATCGCGATTGCCCGAAATCCCAGCCGCGTGCGCGCAGGGCATCGCGATGAGGGTCCAGATTTCCCAGCACCAGCGCCGCCTGCCGGCTTTGTTTCAATGGCGTGGCCTCCGCATGCAGAGGGAAAAGTTCTTCCAACGCGTCGTGCCGCGCCGCCAGGCCCATGATGCGCGCAGCGGCGGTGTAATGTTCGTCCAGGTGCGGCCGCTGGATGGGCCAATCCGAGATATCGCTGTCACGCAACGGCAGCATCGTCGAACCCCAGACATTGCTCAAACCACCGAGGCCCAGCGATGGCCGGAGCGCGTCGTCATTGCCCTGCCACGGGATTTTTTCATGGCTCTCGCGGTACAAAAAATCCGACCCGAACAGTTTTTTATGCGGCAGTCCTTTGAGGTTCGCGCTGCTTTCGCCATGGAGGATCGCCGCTTTGGCCGCCGGCCAATCGGTGGGTTTCTTTTGGGAAAGTTCGCGGACGATCTCCGCGCGGTCGGGTTCAAGCTCGATGCCCGCGTCCAGCATGAGCACGCTCGCGCCCCGGGCCAGCAGCGCGCTTGCGGCGGCCACACCCGCCGGGCCTGAACCAATGACGCAATGGGTGTGCATGGTGATTAAATCAAAGATGGAGCGGGTGATGGGAATCGAAC
>JASHZU010000258.1 GCA_030042375.1 Verrucomicrobiia bacterium | reverse complement strand
CAGAGATTTTCTCAGCGAATTCATCTTTTACTTTCTCCGTCTGAACCGACATGAATTGCTCTCGATGTCCATCTTTGAATTCCACGCCAATTTGCCAGGATCCGTTCCGCGCGAACATGCCGCTTTCGTGGGCTTCCGCAAAGATTCCTGTCGCACCAGAAAGCGAAATCCGCCGTGTGGAGCTGCCCCAAAATATGGAGTGGCGCACCAAAAGTTCACTGCGGCCGGCATCGAAAAAACATTGAAGGCGATGAAACCATCCATGCAACATGAGCAATCCAAGCCCAAGCTCACAGATAAAAGCGAGCACGAAAGGCGCATCCTCTGTGGACTGAAGGCCGAGGCCCCTGCCAAAAAGGTGAAACGTAATGTCATTGGCCGCAATCCACAGACAAAAAATTCCCGTCACTGCCAATGGCAGCCGGAACCAAATCGGCAATCGGCCTGAATCGTACAACAAATGCTCCTCGTTCATCCCACCTGTAATATTGATGCTGCCAAGTATTTATCAAGGGGCAATGCGATCTCAAATGGGTTATAGAGATATATTCGCGTAAAAGGGGCTACACTGGCTACATCGTTGATAGCCAATTATTTAAGTGGCTACACAACTGGCTACAAATTTTTGAAAGTGGCTACATCATTGGTAGCCAATGATTTAAGTGGCTACACTATCGTTAAAGGCCTAAGCGGAGACGGATTATTGAGTGGTGACGCGGTAGAAGCGCTCCTGGCTGGCATCGGAATCGTCAGTGAATTGGAACTGGCCAGGTGAGATTTCCGTGGCTGTGCCGAGCTGCGTCCAGTTCGTGAATGGGAGGGTTAAATTCGTGGTGCCATAGACGGTAAAAAGCAGGCCGGGGGTATTGGTGAAGCCAAATTGAAATGCACCATTGGGGAAGACCGTCCAGCTGCCCAGGACAATGGGCGGCACGGGGACGGTAAACTCATAGACTTGATTGTCGTTGGCGATATAAATTCGGCCGCGGGCGACAATGCCGGTGTTAAACCGCCGGGTATTGGCCATCAAGTCACCCGTGCCGCCGCCGTTGAAAACGACTGCGCCGGTATCGCCGTTGTATCCGTGCAATTTCTGGTCACCTTCCGATCCGATGACCCAGACGATCGTGTTGTTGGTGCCGTCGGTGGACGTGACGAATGGGGAGCCCTGGCCGCTGAAAGACTGGCTCCAGGCGACAGAAATCGTGGGCGGACTGCTTGCGCCAATACGGAGCGCGACCAGTTCGCCGTCTGTGTCCAAGGCAACATAGGTGCCCAGCAAGGTCCGATAGGTTACCGCCGCATTTCTCGCCACTCCACCCACCGACAGGGTCGCCACGGCCGGGCTGATACCACAGAGGTTTGTGCGATTAAGAAGGTAAGCTTTGCCGTCTTTACCAAAGGCGAAGATAAGCTCGGAAGGCGTTGCTCCGGGAACATCCACAATCAATGGCCCCGAACTGCCGAGGTCCTGGTCTCCGTTATCCAGCGACAGCCAATTCGTGGGAGCCCAATAATCGTTGGTCAAGCCGCTGAAGACGGGGCCGGGTTCGAAGTGAAGGACGGCCTCGCCTCCGCCCCAGGTGGATGTGTTAAAGGTGTTGCCGGTGGCCATGTAGGGGTGGATACCGTCATCGCTGGCGACGCCGCCCGGTCCCCACGCTCCGCCGCCGTTGGCGCTTGTTGCCCAGGCGAGAACGTTGGATGGATTATTTTCCTGCACGCCGACGAGCCAGCCGTGATAGGTGGAGCAATCTCCGTAGTGCCCGCCATAGGGCACATAAACGTAGCCGTCCAGTAAAGCGAGGGCGCCGCGTTCATTTTGTGAAACAGAAGTGAACGCGGTCCCATTGAATTGGGCGGCAGAGTTCACGTTCACGGGCCAGCCGGCATTGGTTGTGCCGGTGTCCACATTCAACGAGTAGATGAGATGTTGTTTGGTGGTGCCGCCATCGGGCGTGGTCATGGCATCCACAAACAATGTGCGGTTGGTCAAGTCCACCACGGGCGTGCCGGTGATGCCGAGCGGATTGATGTCACCGCAGGGCAGGTCGGAAAGCGGTACAGGCGCGCCGAGGCTGTCTTGCCAGACGACGTCGCCACTGACAGCATCGAGGGAATAGACATAGTTGGACTCGGTGACAGCAATGACGACGGCCTCGCCGCCGGGGCCGCCCTCAATGTAAAGCGGTTGCGCATATACATTACCGCTAATTGCGCCGTTAAAATTCACATCACGGGTTAAATTTGAGGCGGCTGAATAAGTAAAAGCCGGGTCGATGTAGAGGCCGTCGCGAGTGTAATGATTGTGATGCTGCGGGACATTCACCTGCGCGCGGGCCGAAGAAAGGAGGCCGCTAAAAACAAAAGCGGCAAGGATAACAATCGGGATAAACCTCATTTTTCACAGTGGCACATGCTTCACCATCTGTCCAAAAGAAACTATGTGACTTTTTAGCGACAGAGGATTTTGCAGGATTACACTAACAAATTGAAGATTCCGCCGTCCCTTCAGGACTTGTATCTTTCTAAACAATAAATCAAAATTTCGGAAATGCGTCCGGAGCGGGCTTTTTCCCTGGTTGAATTGCTGGTGGTCATCGCGGTTATCGCCATCCTGGCGGCGCTGTTGCTGCCGGTCATCTCGCTGGCGGAGAAAAGAGGGGATCAAACCAGCTGCCTCAATAACCTGCGGCAATTGCAGGTCGCCTGGCGGATGTATCTGGATGAAAACAATGACTCACTGCCTCTCAACGACTCGGTGATATCCATTTACTCTCCTTACTGGAGCACGAGCAATTCGTGGGTGATTGGCGATGCTACTGTCTCCGCGGACTTATCGTTAATCCGGGGCGGCTCAATTTTTCAGTACGTCAACTCCACAGAAATCTATCATTGTCCATCCGACCATTCGATGGTGACGAACATGAGCGCCCTTCGGATCCGGAGTTATTCCCTGGATTATTTTTTGAACGGCGAAATTGATACGCAATACGACCAGTATCTTCCGGACAGTTCTTTTGACGGGCTGATCACCAAAGGCACCAGCCTTTCCAATCCATCCAAGGTTTTTACTTTTGCGGATGAAAGTGAATGGACGATTGGCGACGGCGTCTTCGTGGTCCTTCGCGCCACCAGCCAAACCTGGGAAGATGTGCCATCGGACCGTCATAGCCAGGGCGGGAACCTGAGCTTTGCAGACGGCCACTGTGAACATTGGAGATGGCGCGCAGCAAAACAGGAGCAGACAATGGGAAGTTCAGTCATCAGCGATGACGACGAACAGGATTTGCAGCGGATGCAGGCAGCCATTCCGGATGCGCAGTGAAGGTGGCAAATGAAAAAAGCGGCTCCGATGAATCGGAACCGCCTTACAAAAAACTTCTGCCCAGTTAGGTCAAAACGATCTTGTCGCCGTCTTTGAGGGTGACGATGGCTTTTTTCCAGTTGGGGGCCTGGCCGGCCTGGATGGTGCGGCGGCGGCGTTCTTTGCCGCGGACGTTCAGCGTGTTCACGCGGGTGACTTTGACTTTGAAAAGCTCCTGTACGGCCTGGCGGATTTGCGTCTTGTTCGCGCGCGGGTCGGCCACGACGGTGTACTGGTTGTACTTTTCGCCCTGGCGCGTGCCTTTTTCCGTGAGGCGGACGGTTTTAATGATTTCGAAAGCGTTCATTGTTCGTTATTCGTTAAAGGGTTGAAGCGTTGAAGCGGTGCGAAGGTTTCGCCGCTTCAATCATATTCATTCTTTTTTCAATCGTTCCTCAACTTTTTGAAAAGCATCTTTCGAGAAGAGCAGTTTGGCCGGGCGCAGGACGTCGTAAGTGTTCAGGGAATCGCTCGTCACTACCGCCACGCCGG
>JASHZU010000257.1 GCA_030042375.1 Verrucomicrobiia bacterium | reverse complement strand
GCGTGGACCCTTGCCAATCCCACCGCGGCCGGCACGTTAAACCTTAACGCCGGCGGCAACATTAACATCGAGGACGGTGACAGCATTTCCACCATGTTTGGCAAAAGTGGTTATAACGGCAATGACTGGAACCTGAATTTTGTCGCGGGCGAAAGTATCAATCTTGGCGATGCCTCCGGCAGCGCCTTCCTGCAGACCGGCAGCGGGTCGATGGACCTTTATGCCGCCGATAATGTTATCGTCAATAACAGCGGCGCGATCCGGACCATTGACGGCGGAAATATTACCGTGACCGCCGTGACCGGAGACGTCAATACAGGCAACAGCATCAGTGGCCTGAACTATTATGCAAAAGGCAACGGAACCGCCACCTCACCCTATTATACTCCCTTTGTGGTCACGGGTTCCGGGACATTGCAAACGATTAACTTCGATGAAAGCAATCTGGGCGGCATCAGCACAGCCGCCGGCGGGAACGTTACCATCACGGCCGGTGGCGATGTCACCAGCTTTCCTACCGATCTGGTGCCGATTAATACGTCGTCCACCCAGCCGGCTGACTCGGAGCCCGATCCCGGAACCGGCTGCTTCGGCACGGAGGCGGGCAATGTCACGATTACCGCGGGCGGGAATGTCTATGGAAATTTCATGCTGATTAACGGCACAGGCACGATCAATGCCGGCGGCAGCATCGGCACGGCCAGCCAAAATGTGGCATTGAGCCTGGCCAGCGGCGGTTGGAGCCTGAACGCGGCGCAGGATATTTATTTGCAGGAAGTGCGCAATCCCAACGGCGTTTTCAACGCCACCCTGGTCGGTCTCGCCGGCAGCAAGCCAACCGCCGGAAATCATTTTTTTGATTACAGCCCAACCGCCTCGGTATCGCTCACCGCCGGCGATGGCGTTTATATTACCGGCAATGACCTTCCCCGGCCCCAGGGAGCCAACGGAGATGTCCCCATGATCCTGCCCCCTATCGTCATCATTTCCGCCGGCGCAGGCGGAGTCACTCTGGATTCCCCGACCGCTACTGACGGCCAGGGCTCCTATGACATCACATTATCGGATCTTGATATAACGCTTTTCCCCTCTCCGTACGCCGACCTCCAAATTACCACCACGGATGGAGGCTCGCTGATTAGTGGGGACGGCAATGCGCCCGTTTCATTGCTCATGTCGGACAGCAGCCAAACCCATTGGGTTGCCAATCCTGCTTCGGGCATACTGCCATTCGGCCCGGATGATATTGGGGCCGTACCGCCCGAACTGGATAATACCATCCCTGTAGCTCTTAACATTAGCGGCAGCATGGAGGACATCATCCTGCAAGTTGATAAATTCGCGGATATTAACATCGGCGGCGACATGATTGGATGCAGTTTCTATGGGGAGAACCTGCAAGCCAGCGATGTCACTTCCATCAACGTTGGCGGACAGATTTACAATCCAGGATCATTCAACTCGGTCACCCTGAGCGAAGGCCTGGCCAGTGTGCCGTCAACTGACTTTGCACCCGGAGCCCTCGATACATGGTACGCGGCGATTGAAGACGCCGTGAACCCTGCTCTCCTGCCCACGGAATCACTTTCGGGCGTCTCGCCTTCGCAATTGACCTCCTATTTGGCTGATGCCGCCGCGTTCCCCGGCCTCGATATCGGCCAGAACCTCGTTTATAATTCCGAGACAAAAACACTGACCGCAGTGGGTCCCCTGTCTTCGGGCATTGTGCAGGCTTTGGAACAGCCCATCACGCTTGTAGAATTTGGACCTAATGGATATCCCTTGCTTAATTCTTCAGGCCACTTCGTAACGACCACGATCACGTTGCTTCCCTCCAGCGAAGATTCCCAGATAACCACCCTTTACAACGAGAGCCAGAATGCGCCTGCCCTGGGCGTCGATAACGGCGCGTATATTGTTGCCGGTCCCGGAACATTTGATGTCACGGCCGGTTCTATCAACCTGGGCAATTCCGATGGCATTCTCACGGTGGGTGATGGCTCTGTCCTTGAGCAGGATTATTCTTATCTCGCGCCTTATGTTGACTCCGGCGCCACGATTAACATTGTAACCGGTTCCCTGGAAATGCCCAGCTCCACCATCGCAGCCCTCGCCAACGGCAATGTCAATATCACTTGCACGGGCGATATCCCGGATGATGGCAATGTGTCCATGGATTTAGGCGATCCGGCACTGTTGCCCTTTGTCAGCACCATCACGCACGACAATGGCGGCATCGGCCTGGGAGTTTTTAGCTCCGGCGGCGGCAATGTGAATATCCTGTCTTACGGTACCGTCAACGTGGACGGTTCCCGCGTCGCTACCTTTAATGGCGGCAACATTAACATTGAATCATTGACCGGAGACGTGGACGCCGGCAGCAGCGCCGCCGTGGAAGTGCCTGTTTATTCTTTTTCCTTTGATTACGGCTTCCCGTATGAACCGGTTGAATATGCCTACGCCAATGGAATTGTTGCCCTGACGCTCCTGGGCGCTGACAAAATCCCCGGGGCGGCGCTGGTTCCGGGCAACATCACCATCACCACCCCGGAGGGGAATATCAATGCAGACGTCGGCGGCATCCTCCAGGAATCGTTGAATGGGGCATTGCCTCCCGGCCCCACCGTTACGCTCACCGCCGGCTCGCCGGGTTACACTGAGAACGTTAATTTGGGGCAATCAGGCGTAATTGGCGGCACAGTTAATGTCAAAGCCACAGGCAACGTCACCGGCCTGCTGATTTCCGCTCAAAATGCCAATGTCAACGCCAACGGAAGTTTCTCGGGAACCATTCTTTCCGGGGGCACCGCCACTCTCTCCGCCGGCGGCTCGATTTCAGGCACGGTTATCGGTATCAGCGGCATAAATGCCTCCTCTGGAGGCACCGACACAGCCAGCTTGCTTAGCCAGAATGTTTCTGTGAATGGGGCCGCCGGCGCCGCGGCGTTTGGAACCAGTGCCAGCGCCACTGCCACCAGCCAGGCGGCCGCCCAACAGTCCACTCAATTGGCCGCGGCACAGGTCGCTTACAGCAGTGACGATGATAAAAAGAAAAAGAAGAAGAAGCCGGCCATCCATGTGGGCCGTGTCACCGTCATCCTGTCCTCGGCAGTCCCGCGGTAATTGATCTTCCGGTTTTCACGATGCTTTTAGTTACACCAGGTCGCCGTCCGCTACGCCGATTTTGTAACACTTTTGTTGCATGACAAGGGTTCGCACGATTTGCTAAAAAGTTTTTACCATGAAATATGTTGTCAAATTTCGCACCCTCCTGACGCTTGGCTTTGCAGGTATTTTTATTTCCGGGGCCTCCTGCCTGGCTTCCGCGCCCTTTACTTTGGATTCCGCCCGCTCCGCAGCCACTAACGGAGATGCCAGTGCCGAATATTTTTTGGGCCAATGTTACGCTGATGGCAATGGCGTCGACCGTGAT